>DAIOXG010000190.1:0-5538 GCA_036758085.1 Prevotella sp.
TTTCTAATAATCGGCGCAGGTGTTGCAGGAATGAGCTATGCGCTGAAAATTGCCCGTGAGCATAAGGGAAAGATTTGTCTTATCTGTAAAACTACGCTCGATGAGGCTAATACATATTTTGCACAGGGTGGTGTAGCTTCGGTTACAAACCTCAAAGTAGACAACTTCGAGAAACATATCGAGGACACAATGATTGCCGGCGACTATATCAGCGACCGCAAGGCTGTGGAACAGGTGGTAAGAAATGCCCCGTCGCAGATTGAGGAACTGGTGAAGTGGGGAGTGAATTTCGACAAAAAGGAAGACGGCACGTTTGACCTTCACCGTGAGGGAGGACACTCTGAGTTCCGTATCCTTCACCATGCCGACGACACCGGAGCTGAGATTCAGCGCGGATTGATGGAGGCGGTGCGCAACAATCCTGATATCGACATCAAGGAGAACCACTTTGCTGTGGAGATTATCACGCAGCATCATCTTGGAGTGGTGGTAACAAGGCGCACGCCTGACATCGAGTGTTATGGAGCATACGTGCTCAATCCCGACACGCAGAAGGTGGACACTTATCTGAGTAAGGTAACATTGATGTGTACCGGTGGATGCGGTGCCGTTTACCAGACTACCACAAACCCTGTAATTGCAACAGGCGACGGCGAGGCTATGGTTTACCGTGCAAAGGGAACGGTGCAGGACATGGAATTCGTGCAGTTCCATCCAACATCGCTCTATCATCCGGGAGAGACGCATCCGGCATATCTCATAACAGAGGCTATGCGAGGATATGGCGGCATATTGAGACTGCCTAACGGCGAGTCGTTTATGGAGAAATACGACGAACGCCTTTCGCTTGCACCACGAGATATCGTGGCTCGCGCCATCGACAAGGAAATGAAAATCCATGGCATCGACCATGTCTGTCTTGACGTTACCCATAAGGACCCTGAGGAGACGAAACATCACTTCCCGAATATCTACAAGAAATGCCTAAGCATCGGCATCGACATAACCAAGGAGTATATACCTGTTCGTCCGGCTGCCCATTATATGTGCGGCGGTATCAAAGTGGACCTAAACGGCGAGTCGAGCATCAAACGACTGTATGCCATCGGTGAATGTTCTTGCACAGGACTGCACGGAGGCAACCGACTGGCGAGCAACTCGCTCATCGAGGCTGTTGTTTATGCCGACGCTGCCGCAAAGCACAGCTTGGCGCATGTAGACGAGTATGACTTCAACACCCGTGTGCCGGAATGGGACGACGAGGGAACGATGACAAACGAAGAGAAGGTGCTTATCACGCAGAGCGTGAAAGAGGTAGGACAGATTATGAGCAACTATGTGGGCATCGTGCGCAGCGACCTGCGCTTGAAGCGTGCCTGGGATCGTCTCGACCTGCTGTATGAGGAGACAGAGGCGCTCTTCAAACGTGTGAAGGCAAGTCGTGACATCTGTGAGCTGCGCAACATGATTAATGTTGGCTATCTCATAACCCGTCAGGCTATCGAGCGCAAAGAGTGTCGCGGACTGCATTTCACTATCGACTATCCGCTGCATGCTTACGACAAGAAATAATTTTGTTTCACTATAATCTTATAGCATTTTATGAGAAGAATGATGACTCTTGCCGTGGCTCTCTTTGCCGGAGTTGCCATGGCGTTTGCCACAGACTACGGCAAATACTATCAGAATCTGCCGGTGAAAATGCAGCAGCCTGTGGCTCCGGAGATTTCTGACTATAGCGTGAACATAAAGGATTTCGGTGGAGTGGGCGACGGACTCACTCTTAATACCGACGCCTTTGCCAAAGCTATAAAAGCTCTCGACAACAAGGGCGGCGGACACCTTATCGTACCGGAGGGCGTGTGGCTCACCGGTCTTATCTCGCTGAAGGACAATATCGACCTGCATCTTGAGAAGAACGCCATTCTGCTGGCTACTCCCGACCGCACGCAGCACTTTAAGGTGAAAGACGGTGTGAAGGATAAGAAACCGTCGCCGCTAATCTCGGCAAGCAAGCGTAAGAATATCAGTATCACCGGCGAGGGAATCATCGACGGCAACGGTAGTGTATGGCGCCCGGTGAAGCGCTCTAAGGTGAGCGACGTGGAGTGGAAGGAGTTCCTCGCCATGGGCGGAACGGAGAAGGAGGGCGGAAAGCTCTGGTTCCCGTTCAACCTGAAACATCAGCCTAATCTTGCCGATACGCCGGAGGCTCAGGAGAGCTTGAGAACTCACCTCATCCGACTGACCGACTGCGACCAGGTGCTCGTCAGCGGCGTAACGATACAGAACTCGCCTAAGTTCCATCTCATCCCAACGCGCTGCACAAACGTTATCGTTGACGGCGTTACAATCCGCTGTCCGTGGAATGCTCAGAACGGCGATGCTCTCGACATCAGTTGCTGTCGCAACGTGTTGCTCGTGAACAACACCATCGATGCCGGCGACGACGGTATCTGCATGAAGGGTGGGGCTGGAAAGAAGGCTGCTCCCGACGGACCGTGTGAAAATATACTTATCCAGGACAACACCGTTTATCATGCACACGGCGGATTCGTTATCGGTTCGGAATTTTCAAATGGTATGAAGAATATCGTGGTGCGCCACAACCGTTTCTCCGGTACCGACACCGGACTGCGTTTTAAGAGTGGTGTCGGCAGAGGCGGAAAGTGTGAGAACATTTTCATCAGCGACATCATGATGACCGACATTAAGGATGAGGCTATCATCTTTGAATGCAGTTATGCCGACAAGAAATACAGTGTGAAGGAGACAGACGGCAAGGTTGTTGTTCCGAAGAATGCCGAGTGCGTGCCGGAGTGGAGCGACATACATATCAGTAACGTGGTATGCCGTGGAGCCAAGACTGCCGTCAGTGCCCACGGACTGCCGGGCTACGATTGTCTGAAGAACATCACTATCGACAACTCCACATTCTTCTATACGCAGAAGGACAAGGACATCGACACTGGGGCAGACGTGAAACTTACCGGCTGCAAGTTTGCCACATTCTAAGCAAAAGTACAAGAGCAACGATAAAAAATCCCACGGCTGATGAGGCTGTGGGATTTTTTTGTCAATGTGTTAAGCCAAAAATTTGGCATTTCCATTTTTTCGTCGTATCTTAGCGACATAATAAAAAAAGAGAAGCGGATATGGCAGATATGAATGAGAGAAAGTTGCCTGTAGGTATACAGTCGTTCAAAGTGATAAGAGAAGAGAACTATCTTTATGTAGACAAGACCGACATCGTTTGGACTTTGGCTAATTGCGGCAAGAAATTCAATTATTTGAGTCGTCCACGTCGTTTTGGTAAGTCTATCCTTGTCGATACACTCCAGATGTACTTCGAAGGAAGAAAGGAACTTTTTGAGGGACTGAAAATCATGCAGCATGAAAAGGAATGGAAACAGCATCCCGTGATTCATCTCGATATGAGTCTGGCTGGTTCCACCCCACAATCCATACAGTCATATTTTAACGACACGTTCGAGGAATATGAGAATATCTATGGTATCACTCCCTCGCCAACAGCGTCTCTTGCCGTAAGATTCAAACGGATTGTTACAACTGCCGTCAAGGAAACTGGCAATAAGGTGGCTATACTCATTGACGAATACGATTCCCCTTTGCAACATTCATGGAATACGGATTGGCATGAAGAATGTACAGGTGTCTATCGTGACGTATTTGCTGTTCTGAAAGCCTGCGACGAATATGAGAGATTCGTCTTTATTACGGGTATCACGAAATTCACACAGATATCCCTGTTTTCCGTCCTCAACAATCTGAGCAATATCAGTTTCTTGCCGGAATATGCTTCTGTCTGTGGTATTACTGAGAAGGAAATGCAAGAAAACTTCATGCCGGAACTTGAGAAGATGGGAAGTGTCAATGGGTGGACTGTACATGATGCGCACGACCGGTTAAAAATCTATTATGATGGTTATCATTTCAGTGATGAGAATATGGTGGATGTCTATAATCCTTATAGCCTTATTAATTCTTTGGACCAGTTGAGAGTAAGGAATTTCTGGGCATCGTCAGGTGCTACGTCGCTCATTCCCAAGTTTGTTGACAACATGGAACTGCGGCTGAAGAACTTTGAGAACTGCCGCATCTTGCGCAACACCTTGGAGACATCAGATGTCAGTGGTGGAGGTGCTGAACTGTTTCTTTACCAATCGGGTTATCTCACAATAAAAGACAGTGATGAATTTGGATACATACTCGGTTTCCCTAACGAAGAAGTGAAACAGGCTCTTTATGAAATGGTGCTTCCTGCTTTGGCGTTGCGTAAAGAAAGCGATATACAGTCCCTACAGGCAAATTTGTATGCACAGTTAGGTATGTGTCAAATTGACGAAGCAATGAAGTCGCTAAAATCTCTTGTAGCTGATGTGCCTTACAGCAACAAAAAACTTGCTTCGATGGATATGGAGGAGCGTTATCGTCTTATCATCAGCACTATTCTAAACGCCATAGGTCTGAAGGTGGAAGTTGAGAAAATGATTTCAACGGGCAGGATAGACATGACCGTACAGACCTCACGCTACATTTATGTAATGGAGCTGAAACTAAGAAACAATGGGGGAAAGAATGCTGCCACGAAGCAAATCCTGGACCATCAGTATCTTGAACCGTTCAAGGCTGGTATGAGGAAGGTCGTAGGTCTTGGAATTGAGTTGGACGAGCATGGAAAGGGACTTTTGGATTGGCAGATAGTTGAGGAGAAAAAATAATCTTGCAAGAGTAACGACAATAAATAAAAATCCCACGGCTGATGAGGCTGTGGGATTTTTCTTGAACATGTCTAATCTCTCTAAAGGTTTCAATGTAAAAAATAAAAATTCTATTTCTTTATGAATTTCTTTTTCTACAACTTTATCCCCGTCAACTCAAACTTATACGTTACATTTACTTCCTTATCCTTTTTAAGGAACATTATCATGTATATTGGCATATATGTAATATTGTCTTTTTGAGAGATGTTGTCGTTACACAAAACCAAGGCAGATGGAATGCCGTAGTCTTTTATGCCCATAACGTTTGTTAAGGCATTATGTCGTTCATAATCCTTGCCGGATTTAACCTCTATGGGCAAGACGTTCCCTTTATATTCCACAACGAAGTCAAGTTCTCCTAAACGCTTGTTGTTGTAATAGTATAGGCTGAAGCCGTGAGCTTTAAGCTCTTGTGCTACAAAATTCTCATAGATGGCACCGAAGTTGATTGACTGGTCGTCTGTAAGTAACCCAAGATTTAACATATATTTCTCCTTCAGTAACTACTCTGCACCCCTTTTTTCATTTAAAAGTTTGTATGTGCACAAGAGTTGTGAAGATTGTGTGGAGAAGTAATGCTGAATGGCTTTAACGGTTATCTCATATCGAACGATATGCACATTCATAACGAACGATACGCATGTTCATAACGAACGAAATGAAAGCGTGTAACGTTCGATACGAACCGACTGTTTGGGGTAAACGCTATCTTTGTGCACGTCAAGACCGCATACTGCTTTCATAGGCTTGCATA
>DAIOXG010000191.1:0-5523 GCA_036758085.1 Prevotella sp.
TTCTTTGAAGCATTCAAGCAGAAGGAATTCGAAGAAAACGTATGCAAAATTAATTTTGTACAGGACAACGAGTCAAAATCTTCCTATGGCATTCTTCGCGGTCTTCATTACCAAAAAGGCGAATTTTCACAAGCAAAGCTCGTAAGAGTTATCAAAGGTAAGGTATTAGACGTTGCCGTAGATATCCGCAAGAGCTCGCCGACATTCGGTAAGCATGTTATGGTAGAGTTAAGCGAAGACAACAAACGACAGCTTTTCATCCCACGCGGTTTTGCCCACGGTTTTCTCGTATTGAGCAAGGAAGCCATATTCACATACAAAGTAGACAATATCTATGCCCCTCAGAGCGAAGCTTCAATAAGATTCGACGATCCAGACCTTAATATAGAATGGCCTATCGATGCATCTGAAGTTCTCACAAGCGATAAGGACCTTAAGGGAAAGAGTTTTAAAGAGGCGGACTTGTTTGAATAAAGACATCACCACTTTAATATTTGACTGCGCCATATAAAGGCATTTATATTTGCGCATATTTCAAAATAAAATGAACAAACTGACTTTAATATTGTCGTCCATCATCACAATAGCGTTTTTCGCTTGCAAAGGCGGGAACCAAGACAATACTGAACGACAAGAAGACTTACAGGCAAAAAAACTTTTACAAGGAATCTGGGTAGATCCCGACGATGAAGACGTTGTCTTCAAAATAAAGGGCGACACTATTTACTATCCGGATTCTTTGAGTCAGCCTATTAAGTTTGCAGTATACAGCGACACGCTTGAAATGCAAAGTTCCGCCGGCTCAAAATACGCTATTCTAAAACAGTCGGCACATGTCTTCGAATTTAAAAATCCAAACGGAGATATCATAAAACTCATAAAGGGGTCCGACCCGAGCTATGAAATGCAATTCGAGCCAAAGAAGACCACCCCTGTAAACCAGAATAAGATACTAAAAAACGACTCTGTAGTATTTTGCGGACAAGACCGTTATCACTCCTATGTACAAGTCAACCCAACCACATACAAGGTATTCAAGACTTCATATAGCGATGACGGCTTAGAGATTGAAAATGTGTATTTTGACAATACAATCCACATTGGGATATACAAACAGGCAGAAAAGATTTTTTCTAAAGATTTTTACAAAAAAGACTTTTCCAAATTTGTACCATCCGACTTCCTTCGTCAGAGTGTGTTGAGCGACATTGTACTTAATAACAGCGATAGCAAACATCTCCATTATCAAGCACAGCTTGTCATACCTGACAGCAACTTGAGTTATATCGTCAACATTGACATTTCAACTAACGGGAAGATGTCTATGAGCATACAAAAATAAATTTCCTTATTAATTTATTTTATTCAAGCATATAATAAACCTTTACGACTATATTCTTAATCGTAAAGGTTTATTTTTCGGGTTTTCGGATTTAAGCACAAGGCAAAAAAACCTTAGCAGCATGACGTATTATACTAAGGTAAGAATATATAAGCCCATGATTCAAACATTTACTTGGCGGTTACAGAAAAAAGGCTTACCTTTGCACATAAGCAACAGAAAATCAAAAAAAAGAAATGATATCGGTAGAAGGATTAAAAGTGGAATTCGGCGTAAAGCCGCTCTTTGAGGACGTATCGTTTGTGGTAAACGACCGTGACCGTATAGCACTCGTCGGAAAGAACGGAGCCGGGAAATCCACAATGCTCAAGATACTGTGCGGACAAGAGAAGCCAACAGCCGGTACTGTATCTGTACCCAACGAAACAGCAATCGGCTACCTGCCACAGGTTATGAAACTTGTTGACGATACCACCGTGAGGGAGGAAACGCGAAAGGCGTTTGCAAACGTGACACAGTTAAAAGAGAAAGTAGACGAGTTGGAAAGACAGCTCTCGGAGCGCGACGACTATGAGACACAAGACTATCTCGATCTCGTTGAACGCTTTACCAATGCTCACGACCGCTACATGATGGCAGAACCAGACAGCATGGAAGCAAACATGGAACGTACTCTCACTGGACTTGGATTCACCCACAACGACTTCGACCGCCCGACTCGCGAATTTAGCGGTGGATGGCGAATGAGAATAGAACTTGCAAAGATTCTTCTCGAAAGCCCCGACGTTCTCTTGCTCGACGAGCCGACCAACCACCTCGACATCGAGAGCATACAGTGGTTAGAACAATTCCTCGCACAGAGTGCAAAGGCTGTAGTCCTCGTAAGCCACGACCGCGCATTTATAAATAACGTAACAAACCGCACACTCGAAATAAGCTGCGGCAAAGTTGTTGACTACAAGGTTAAATACGACCAATATGTAGTATTACGCCAAGAACGGCGCGAACAGCAATTAAGGGCTTACGAGAACCAACAGAAGGAAATCGCTGATATAAAAGACTTTATTGAACGCTTCAGATACAAACCAACGAAGGCAGTACAAGTACAAAGCCGCATCAAGCAACTTGAGAAGATAGTACCGATAGAAATCGACGATATTGACAACTCACAGATGCATCTCAAGTTTCCGCCATGCCTCAGGAGTGGAGACTACCCCATTATCTGCGACGACGTAAAAAAGGTCTATGGAGAACATACCGTATTCTCTAATGTGAACCTGACAATAAAGCGAGGCGAAAAAGTTGCCTTCGTAGGAAAAAACGGAGAGGGAAAATCAACACTCGTAAAATGTATTATGGGCGAAATTCCATTTGAGGGAACATTAAAGATAGGACATAACATACAGATAGGATATTTCGCACAGAACCAAGCACAGCTGCTCGATCCAAATATTACCGTGTTTGACACCATCGACCGTGTAGCACGCGGAGAAATACGCCTCAAAATAAACGATATTCTCGGGGCTTTCATGTTTGGAGGTGAGGCATCCGAAAAGAAAGTTGGAGTGCTCAGCGGTGGTGAACGCAGCCGACTCGCCATGATTCGACTATTGCTTGAACCCGTAAACCTGCTCATTCTTGACGAGCCGACAAACCATCTCGACATGCGTTCAAAAGACGTGCTGAAAGAAGCCATACGCAACTTCGACGGTACGGCCATCGTGGTAAGTCACGACCGAGAATTCCTCGACGGACTTGTAACAAAGGTTTATGAATTCGGCGGTGGAAAAGTTACAGAACATCTCGGCGGAATATACGACTTCCTCAAAAAACATGACATTTCCTCGCTCGACGCACTCGGCAGAACGAAGGATACAACAAAGACAAATGCTGCCCAGCCAACGGCAAAGGCTGACAAAGCTAATAACGAAGCTAAAGCCGATGCGAAACAGAGTTATGCCGAACATAAAGAGCAACAGAAACGAATACGCAAGGTACAAAAGGTTGTTGACGAAGCCGAGAAAAATATCGAAAAGATGGAAACAAGACTCAAGGAACTCGACAACCTGCTCATGCAACCGGAAAACGCCGCAAACATGGAGCTTGTAACTGAATATTCGGAAACAAAAGAGAAACTCGACTCCGAAGTGGAGCGTTGGGAAAAACTTGCCGAAGAGTTGGAGGGACTTTCGGCTTAAAGAAAAAGAATAGAAACAAAACAAATAAATAGAAAATCATGAAAATGAAAAGTATTATTCCGATGGTGGCCTTTGCCTCCATCTCATTCTCGGCAATGGCACAAGACCTGAAGTCGGGAATCGACCTGACAAATCTCGACAACAGCGTACGCCCACAAGACGACTTCTTCCAGTATGCATGTGGCGGATGGATGAAAAAGAATCCTCTTCCGGCAGCATACTCACGCTATGGCAGCTTTGACGTGCTCGGCGAGGAGAACAATAAGAGGATAAACGGCATACTTAAAGAATTGCTTGAGAAAACATACACTAAAGGATCTGTTGAACAGAAACTTAGCGACCTGTACAAACTCGCCATGGACGAGAAACGCCGCGATGCTGACGGCGTGAAACCACTTGCTGGAATGCTTAACAAGTTGGAAAAGGCAAAGAGCGTAAAGGAACTCTTCAACATCCAACTCTCGCTTATCCCCTATGGCGACAACGAGTTCTTCGGAGTATATATCGGTGCAGATGAGAAAAACGCCACACAGAACATCATAAACATTACACAGGGCGGAATTACTCTCGGACAAAAAGAGTACTATCTCGACACAGACTCTGCCACTACCGCAATACGCGATGCCTACAAAAAACATATCGTAAGAATGTTTAAGATGTTCGGCTTTAAAGAGAACGTAGCAGAGGCAAAGATGAAAAACGTGATGAAGATTGAAACCGAACTCGCAAGAGTATCGAAATCGAACACGGAGCTGCGCGACCCTGAGGCGAACTACCACAAAATGACACTCAAGGACTTCAATGCCAAATATCCACATCTGCAACTCACAAAACAACTACTCGCCTCTGGTATCGCCTCTGAAAAAGCTAAGGAGATTGTTGTAGGACAACCAGAATTCCTGACTGGAGCCGACAAAGTGATGGCAGGAATAACAACGGCGGAATACCGCGATTATATGGAATGGGGACAGATTATGAGTGCTGCCGGCTATCTGAGCGACGAGGTGGTACAGGCTAACTTCGACTTCTTTGGCAAGACGATGAGCGGCAGAAAGGAAAACCATCCTCTATGGAAACGCGCAACAAGTCAGGTGGAAAGCCAAATGGGACAAGCGCTCGGAAAAATATACGTGGAAAAATATTTCCCTGCCTCATCTAAAGAACGTATGAAGACTCTCGTGGCTAACCTACAGAAAGCACTTGCAAAACGTATCGAAGCACAAGACTGGATGAGTAAGGAGACAAAACAAAATGCTCTCGACAAACTTAGTTCCTTCTATGTAAAAATCGGTTATCCTGACAAGTGGATTGATATGACAGACCTGAATATCGACCCGACGAAGTCATATTATGAAAATATCGAGGAATGTCGCCGCTTCTGGAACAAATGGGCTGTAGACAACAAGGTTGGCAAACCTGTAGACAAAGACGAATGGCAGATGTATCCGCAAACTGTAAATGCTTACTACAACCCGACGACAAACGAGATTTGCTTCCCGGCAGGTATTCTACAGAAGCCGTTCTTCGACCCTGAGGCTGACGATGCCTTCAACTATGGAGCCATAGGTGTTGTTATCGGTCATGAGATGACTCACGGATTTGACGATCAAGGACGCCACTACGACAAAGACGGAAACATGAAGGACTGGTGGACGACTGCCGATGCTGAAAATTTCAACAAGCGTGCTGATTTGTATGCCAATTTCTTCTCTGCTATCAAGGTCTTGCCTGACCTTAATGCCAACGGACGTTTTACGCTCGGAGAGAATCTTGCCGATCACGGAGGACTACAGGTTTCTTTCGAGGCATATAAGGAGGCTACAAAGAATGCTCAGTTGAAGACAATCGACGGACTTACTCCTGACCAGCGTTTCTTTGTGGCTTATGCTGAAGTTTGGGCTGCAAACATCACAGAGGCTGAGATAAGACAGCGCACAAAGAGTGATCCTCATGCTCTTGGCATGTGGCGTGTAAATGGAGCAT
>DAIOXG010000192.1:0-5514 GCA_036758085.1 Prevotella sp.
TTATCTCCGAAGAGTTTATCTTCCCAGTACTTTCTTACCTCCGGAGTTTTTGCTACGGGGTAATAGGCGTCGATAAACTCTTTCAGCTCTTTGTATTCCTCGGGAAAGCTTTCCTTTACCTCTTTATGAACGAAGTTTCTTACCTTTTCGCAGGGGGTCAAGCCTTCCTTGGCGCAGGCTGCCCGAAAGAATTTGTAAAGAGGTCTGGGGATGCGAGAGGTCATCTTAATTTCGGCACTGTCTGTCAGCACGTGCCAGGTTACTTTGTCACTTGTATTGTCAGCCACGGCGTTTCGCCTCCTCTAAAATGGATTCTACGCCTTGGCGGCGGTATCTGCCTACCACGTCGGTGGCGTAGTTTGTAATGTGAGCGATGCGGACATCGCTTAAGCAGTCGAAGTAATAAAGACGGAAGATGCGTCGGCGTTTGGCATCCAGCACCGGCAGGAGCTTTTCCACTTCGGCGATAACTTCTGCGATTTGTTCTGCCTTTGCACGCCATTGCTCTTGAAGGGCGGTGATCTTCTCGGCTTTTTTTGCGGTGGGGTCAGACTTGCGATTGCTCCGGGGCATATCGCTCATGGGGGCGGTATCGAGATCGTAATTGAAACGGCGAATCATGCCTTCCAATTCCAACTTTTCTCTGACCATGGAGCGGAGATTACGTATCGTTTCCTGTGTGACCGTGAGCATCACTTCCTTTCAAGAGGTTTAAATAATCTTCAAGAAACAGGGTGACTTTCCATTCGGTGCGGTTCTTCCGATGGAACACCACCGGAGTCTCATTCTCTCTGGCATCTCTGACGGACTGCGCCATCGCTTTATCCAGATTGAGATTTTCCACACGTTTCACTTCGATGTGAACGCCGGGGATGCCGACAACATCGGCTTCTCCGGAAGTTCCGCAGTATTGCTGCCCCCTCCGGGCAGAGGAATAGCCGTGTTCCCGAAGGATTTTAGCAATCTCCCTTTCTCCCACTGCTCCCTTTTGCCTGCCGTTGGTCATTTCTTAGCAATCTTTTTTGAGGTGGTTTTCTTGGCGGTCGTCTTTTTGGTTGCAGTCGCAGGTTTTGCCGGTTTCTCCGGCTCTGCCGCTTCTGCTTTCGGCTCTTCCTTTGGCGGCTCCGGCATGGATTCGCCGGGGTAGAGGTGGTATTCGCTGAATGCCTGGCACTCATAATTCCGACAGGCAAACCGGGACTTTGTTTTGCCGAAGGTTTCGGGTCCGGTGGTCTGGATGAGCGCCTTTGTCGGGTCGGTGCAGGCTTCACATTTTGTCGGTAAGGTTCTAAACATTGGCTTCAATTCCTTTCTCCGGCTCAAAGTCCGGACATTTTTTTATTGCGACCAGTTCATATTTACTGCGGGTGCCTTCGCTTGCGATTCGACTTACATACTCTGCGCCTTCGGGCATTTTCTGGTTGTCCGGGTCAAACCAGGTGCATTGGTTTTTGTCGGTCTTTTCGCACGTCCAGCATATTGAGGAACCGGCTCTTTCTACGTGCTTTTCTATAACATCATAATAAACACCGTTGAAGGGGATGCCTTCCAGGCAAAGCTTCTTTGCTTTTGTGTAGCTGATGCCTAAATCTTTGCTTAGAGGTTTGAATCCCCTGTAGCTTTTTTTATTTGTCCCTACGATTTTCAATCGGCATTCTCCCTTTCTACGATAAGTTCAAATTTGCACTCCTGCTTTAAGGTGGCTTCCATATCTTCAATGGAGATGAGTCCCTTGCTGTAGGAATCCAGAACATCTTCCAGATAATGGGAGACTTCCAGCAGGCGTTTCTTTCCGAAGCCGTATTTGTCGTGAAGGAAGAGCGCTACGGCGGCATAGAACAGGCGGTTCGTATTGTAGGTGATATCATTGATTAGTTCCTTTGAAGTTTCTGTGGCGATGCCGCTGACGAATTTTGCCAGTTCATCACGGCTCAGTTCTCCCCGGGCATACCGGCGGTACATCTGCCGTGATATGGATATATCCATCGGCTTTGTCATATTCTTCCATCTCCTTTACCAGGCGGTTTAAGTAAAACTGCGCCTTTTTCAAATCTTCCAGAGGTTTCTTTTTGAAGCGGTGACGCCAGAGGTATTTCATAACGTTGCCGGTGAGGTAGCTCATGAATCCCTTTGCGCCGAGAGCGGATCGGATGGCGTCGATACATTCAACATCCCCCATATTGTAATGGGGCGGATGGTTGACCATATCAATATTGCTTTCCGTGCTTCCAGGGGCGGGAGATATTGTATTTGTGTTTTTGGGCGATGACTTCTTCAATGTCGATATCCTCCTTTCCGCACCAATCTAAGATGCGAATGATGCAGTCTGCCATTTCCACGGCTCGTCCTTCGGGTTTGCCGCCAACGCCTTCCCAGACATCTTCTCTGCCGGCTCTGTCCTCTTCCAGAGCTTCGGAAAGCTCCGAGTGACAGAGGGCTACGACTTCGGCAAAGCTCCGTTCTTCGTCCCACCAGCCGTGGCGGACAGCGTTTTCGTGGATTTTATCTCGCCATTCATTCAAGTGCATCACGTTCTGTTCCTCCGTTTCTTACTTCCATTTCCTCGTAGGCGGCGGCTGAGCCGTCCTGGAATCCTCTGCGGTAAGCATCTTCCAGCTCTTGGAGATAGTCATCTCGATGCATGGTGACGGATTCCATAGCTCGGAAGGCATCGTCATTAAAACGGTCAAGATTTACTCTCATCGTATCCCTCTTTTCCTTCGGACTTCTGCAACTGGGCGGCGGCTTCCCGATAGATTGCGGGAATGCAATCTTCCATAAGGATTTTCCAGTCTCCCGAATAATTGTAAGTAGTTTCTCCGTGTTCCGAAATACGGTGGATATATTTGTTTAACATCTCTTTGGATTCCGGGTAGCAATGGAAGTTGTTTGCCCGATGAATGTAACGCCCCACGGGAATGTCGAGTGCCGATGCTACACGTTCCTGTAGGCGAATCAGAGCGAAGGCATTCATGTAAGCGGCTCTGACCGCATCGTTGGAGCGGAAGAGAACGAACATATCCAGCTTCCCGTCACGGATAATGAATTGGATATGCTGCAAGCAGGCGGGGTCGGTGCTTCCTTCGTCGGCTTCGTTATCTCGAACGGAGATACAGGCTCTCCGAGAATCGGGGTTTTTTCGGAGTTCATCGAGGACGCCGAGAATCCAGGGAGCGAAGCGCTGATGATAGGTGTAATGCCATAACCCCTGCTCTACACCGCAGTTGAAAATACCTTCGGTGATTTCCAGTTCGTAGCGGCAGAGGTCATAAGGACCTCCGGGGAAGAGACGGGAAATTCTCGGCTCTGCCAGAGGGTGGCGCACTTCCATGGTGATGCCGATTTCAGACTGCCCTTTTAATTTTAATAACGCTTTGTGATAAGTCTCCGGGAGAGAATCTCCACGGACTAAAAATTCATTCATGTTACCTCCTTATCTGCACCGGTAATCCGTCATGCCGGTCATATTTACGGCGTAGCACATTTCTCGAATACGGGAGACAATGGCAGCCGCTTTGGTATCATCACCGCTGTTGGGCGTGAGGCGATGAAGCAAGGCTTCGTGGTCGTGATTCGCTGTGATGATCGTGGGAAGCAGATTCTCGTAACGGCTGTTCATGATATCAAACAAAACCGAGGTAGAAAATTCTGTGGATTTTTCCTTTGCCAGATCATCAAGAATAAGCAGAGGAGCGGCTTTGTAGGTGTTTCGCACTTCTAGGTCACTGCCGTCCCTGCCGTAGGTATCGCGGATGGCGAGAAGCATTTCCTCGAAGGTGCTGAACAGACATTGTTCTCCCCTTGCGCCGAGGTGATTGGCGATGGCGCAGGCGAGATGAGTTTTTCCGCAGCCTGTATCACCAAAGAAAAAGATGCCGTTTTGTTCCAGCTCACGACTGCGGGCAAAGTTTTGACAATAGCTGACGGCAACGGATTTGGCAAGCTTTTGCTTGTCCGTTTCCGTTTCGTAAGTCTCGAAGGTGCGGACTCTTAATCGTCGACTTACTCCGTCCTGTCGGTTGTCAATCTGTTCCCGGCGCTGTTTCTTTATGCCTTCCCGAATCATCGCCATGGTTTCGGCAGAGGAAACCTTGTCTCTCCAAAGGCGCGCTTCTTTGCAAAAGCAATGAGAAGCCCTAAACTCCTTGATTTTTCCGTTCCTGACTAAACCCTTATATTCAAGGGGTTTCCCACAGAATTGACATTCTGACGGATTCTCAGGCGGTAATTCATCGCAGGGGATGCCTAAAGTTTTTGCTTCCTCGTAGGTGATGAGATGCAATTCAATGCCGTTATCGGTGACAAACCGCATTAGGATTCGCCCCTCCACATGGCGTTGAGCTGGTCAATTGTGATAGATTCCATGGGCTGAGCCGATTCCTTTTCGGCTTTTTGAACGGCTTCAAAGTCGTAGCCGTCTTTTCTCGCCCAGGTTTTGATGGTGAGATAATGGTTTTTATATTTCCTTCCGGAATTCTCGATGTATTCATCAAGGCGGGTGATGCGGTCATCGAGATCGTGAGGGAAGAAAGCTTTTAATTTTTCCATTTCCTCATCGGAGAGAAGAACGTTTTGAAACTCTCCGAATTTTTTCTTTTTTGATACGGGGGCATTTTCTTTTGGAATATCCGTAAGGATATTCTTTTCTTTTATTGTCTTAGTATTTGTTTTAGTTTTAGTCTTAGTTTTAGTCTTAGTCTTAGTCTTAGTATCATTCGTATTACGATTTTTACAATCGAATACGTTTGTATCGTCACTTTCTGTTGTTTTACCTGCTACAGAAGTTGTACCACTGTATTCGTTCGTATGACTTTTTTTGTTTTGCCATCTTCTATTGATGTTTTCTCTGTTTTTTTCGCACTTGTCGTTATAGGATTTTTCAAAGTAATCGATGCTTCTTTTGAAATTATTGAACGCCATTTCCAAATGACGCTCTGCGAAGATCGGTTCGATGCCGGTTTCTGCGTAATCGAATACGGCGAACATGACTTTTCCACATTCTTCATTGGAAAGCAGACTCATATCCTGCCAAGCGTCGAAGTGAAAGAAGAGAAGTTTGTTTTTTCTTGCCATTTTTTACCTCCTTTTTTTAGTGCGGCATGGGCGGCTGCCGCAGTGAGCCAAAGTAAAAAACAGGATAATAGACGGTTTTCCTTTTCTATTATTTTTTTTCGTTCGCCGCCCCGGAACGAAACTCTTTTTCATTGGGGAATGACCCTTTGATTAAGCAATCTTCCAGGTAATGAAGGCGAGGAAGGTATTCTTTTAAGAACTCTTCGTCGGGTTTTACGAGGAAGAAGCTCAATCGTTCGGGGTCGATAGGCAGGTACCAGTTGAGGTAATCTTCGGGAGCTAAGGCGTAAGCCACGATAACGGCTTGCTTTGCCCCGAAAGCATACATCTGGGATTGTACCTGCCGGAAGTACTTTTTCGGCGGCTTCCAGTGTTCTCCGGGCTTATGGCGATGGGTTTTACATTCATAAACCGTTTCACCGTCGTAGCCGTCGAGGTTTA
>DAIOXG010000193.1:0-5490 GCA_036758085.1 Prevotella sp.
AAAGATTACGAAATAAAAAGAGTGCGGCCAAATGACCGCACTCAACCAACACAAAAACTAAACTAGACTTAATTAGATAATCAGAGAATTTCACAATCCCCTACTTATCAAGTGCAAATATACGGCATTTTTTTTAATGCCATATATTTTAAAGCATTTTTTTATCTCCTAAAAGTTAAAAAATTACATTTTTGTCGCTTTTGACAACAAAACATGGTCAAGAATAACCATTGCAGTCATCGCCTCGACAATAGGAACTGCCCTTGGCAAAACACAAGGGTCATGCCGACCCTTTGCTTCAAGGATTGTAGCATCTCCATTCTTGTCTATTGTTTTTTGGGATTTGAGCAACGTTGCTACAGGCTTAAAGGCAACTCTAAAATAGATGTCGCTGCCATTACTGATACCGCCCTGTATTCCACCGCTATTATTTGTTGTAGTAGTCACCTTGCCATTCTCCATAACGAAAACATCGTTCATCTCACTTCCAAGATGAGATACTCCGTCGAACCCCATACCGAACTCTATGCCTTTTGCTGCATTTATGCCGAGCATGGCATAACCGAGAGCCGCATGGAGTTTGTCGAACTCCGGTTCACCGATTCCGGCAGGACATCCCTTGACTACTGCCGTTATGGTACCTCCGATAGTATCGCCTTGTTTCTTTACATCTGAAATAAGAGTCTCCATGGCTCTTGCCTTCTCGGCATCAGGACATCTCACGATATTGTCCTCTATCTTTGTCAAATCATATTTGCGATAGTCAGCATCAAGTTTTATATTGCCAACTTGTGAAGTGTACGCACAAACAGAAATGCCAATCTTCCTCAAGGCAAGTTTTGCCAAGGCACCTGCAACACATCGGCTTATCGTTATACGCGCTGACGAGCGTCCGCCGCCGCGATGGTCTCTTATACCATATTTAGTAGTATAGGTATAGTCTGCATGCGATGGTCTGAAAAGATCGCGCATGTTATCGTAATCGCCAGAATGCTGATTGGTATTCCTTACAATAAAACCAATAGGGCACCCTGTTGATTTTCCTTCAAATATTCCACTCAGAAACTCCACCTCATCCGGTTCATTCCGGCTCGTCGTTATCTTGCTTTGTCCTGGGCGTCGGCGTCTGAGTTCATTCTGAATGAAATCAACATCAACGTCTATTCCTGCAGGGAAGCCGTCCACAACACCACCTATCGCGGCACCGTGACTTTCTCCGAAAGAAGTCAGTGTGAAAATATTGCCAAATGTATTGCGCATAATAAACCCTTTTAGTGGCAGTTGCCGCAACCGCCATCACAGTCGCAGCCTCCGTCGTGTCCACCACAACCGCCGCCACAGTCGCCACAATTTCCGCTGCAGCCGCCGTTCATGTGGTTAATCATATTCTGTATTTCCTCGTTTGTTGCCTCTCTCGACTCAACTATAGAACCAATGAAATGCAGGTCTTTTCCAGCAAGCGGATGGTTTAAGTCAACTTTAACCTTACTGTCGCCAACTTCCAGTACCTTTCCGAGGAAACGCTGTCCGTTCTCATTCTGTAGTGGAATTATTGCATCAACGAAGATATGTTCTTCGTCGAGTTTACCGTCGATACAGAACATTTCACGGTCAAGACTAAGCACTCTCTCTTCTTCATGCTCTCCATATGCCTGTTCTTTAGAAAGTGTAAAGTCAAAATCTTCGTCTTTTTGCATTTCCGCTACTTTTGCCTCAAACTCGTCAAGGGCAAGTCCCATACCACTTATAAACTGGAACGGTCTATTTGCCGGAGCCTCCTCTATCATTGTCTCTGTGCCGTTTTCGTTTGTGTACAGCTTATAAGCCACGGCAATGTACTTGTTTGTTTTCTTATCCATTATTATGTTTATCTTGTTGTTTATGTTGCAAAGATACAACAATTATTTCGTGTTCACAATATTTGCGACAGAATTACCAATATAACATTATGCCATCTATACATCAGAAAGCTGCGATATAGTTGCCGCTACCCTCTCCTTGCTCGTTACGAGAATATTCTGTTCATCAGCCCCTTTTGCACCCATATATACATTCTTGCAGATGTTTTTCATCATGCTCTTGACACTAACTCTTGCAGAGAAATGATACTCATGAATTTTCGTTTCATCATAAATCCTACGGATATTCTCTTCCGTAACCCCACTACCGGCAAGCAATATTATCTTTCCGTCTGCCTTCTCCTGAAGCCGGGCGAGCAACGTAGTTCCATCTATTGCCTTGGGCTGTTGTCCGGAAGTCAGAATACGGTTACATCCGAGAGATATTATTTGTTCCATTGCCTCAAACGGTTCAACGACACGGTCAAAAGCACGATGAAACGTTACCGACATTCCCTGTGCGCAGTCAATTAGTTCCCGGTTTTTTTCGACATCTACAGTTCCTTCTTCTGTCAGACACCCTATCACGACACCATCCACGTCAAGTTCTTTACACATTCTTATATCTTCCTTCATCCGCTCCATTTCCAACGGAGAATATAGAAAATCGCCACCCCTCGGACGAATGATGACATGTAGCAACGTCCTGTCAAGCAACTTGCGCGCTACCTTTATTTCTCCATACGACGGAGTCGTGCCACCTTCAGGAATACCGGCACACAGCTCAACCCTGTCTGCCCCACCTTCCTGCGCCGCAATACAACTCTCCACGCTGTTGGCGCATACCTCAAACTTAAATTTGCCCATTCCTTTACACTTATCATTTTTTACTCAAATTCCCTATCTCCCATCCTACAGCAGCAGAACCAAGAATTGCAGCCGTTTCGTCCTTCAATCCACTCTGAAGGAATTTTGCCTTTCCACGATACAGACTCAAGACATACTTGTCATAAGTCTCCTGTACAGGCTTCAGTAGCAAATCACCGGCTTTTGAGAGTCCCCCGAAGAAGATGAACGCCTCTGGACTGAGGAAATTTGCGAAGTTAGCACATGCCTTGCCGAGAATCTCACCGGTGCGACGGAACACCTCCACCGCAAGTTCATCTCCAGCCTTTGCAGCATTAAAGACATCCAAAGTGGTAATTTCCGAAGCCAACGCTCCTTTCAACAATGAATCGCCTTCATAACTTGCAGCCATCTCCTGCACCGTCATCAACACACCCCTCGTAGAACAATACATATCCAGACACCCGCTTCTTCCGCAGCCACAAGGTCTGCCATGCTCAAAGTCAATTATCGTGTGTCCCAATTCTCCGGCAAATCCATCGCAGCCATAAATAAGCTGGCCATTTGCAACGATACCCGAACCAACACCAGTGCCGAGCGTTATCTCTATAAAGTTCGACATTCCCTGTGCAGCCCCATACCTCAGTTCACCGAGAGCTGCCGCCTTAGCATCATTGGTTATTGCCACAGGTATACCAAGACTGTCGGAGAACATTTTTGCCAAAGGCACTACACCCTTTGCCCATTTTATATTTGCAGCGTGTTCTATCGTCCCGTCAGTATGGTTGCCACACGGTGCACCGATTCCCATTGCTATAACATTGTCTATACCACCAGCCACAATTGCCATATCGTCAATTGCCGTTACTGCATCTGCAACAAATTCCCAGGCATATTCATAGTCTTGTGTCTTTACAGACGTTGTCGCCTTTATCTCGTTTTTATTGTCCACAAGACCGAACACCGCATTTGTGCCACCGAGATCCAGTCCTATAGAAAATTGTTTCTTTGCCATCTATCTGTTTTTATTGTTTTCTATTCTACTTCCATTTATACCATAATATAATATGTATACCAACGACAAGAGCGGTACACAATACGAAGCCATGTATGTCAGATGATCGGCTATCTGATTTTGCACAAGCGGCATTACCCCACCGCCTACTACCATCATCATAAAGATACCTGAAGCCAATGCCGTGCTCCGTCCCAGTCCCTCTACCGAGAGATTGAAGATACACGACCACATTACCGAAGTACACAGTCCACACAGCACAAGGAGCAACGCTCCTACCGGCATATTATACATCGCGATACCTGAACCCGTGAATACCGGCGTCATTACCGTTACGCTTTCTCCAAACACAATAGCTGCAAATATCAGCAATATACCAACAAACGACGTTGACACAAGCATCTTTCTACTTGAAACTTTTCCTGCAATAAAGCCTGCAACGAATCTGCCTACCAGCATCAGGAACCAATATGTTGCGGCGGCAAAACCGGCAATGGCAGCAGCCTTTTCATGTCCTGCTCCTATACCTTTACTCGTAGTATCAGAGAGATAGAAGAACAAGGTTCCCGGAATTCCTACTTCTACACCAACATACAGGAATATTGCCATCGCCCCCAACTTGAAATGACGGAAACGCAAAGGACTGACAGCATCTGACACTTCGCTTTCAGACTGTTCCGGATTTTCTATCGGCAAACGCAGGAGGACAAGTAAAGAAGCGGCAAATACCGCCATGGCAACATACAGCACAATGTTTATATCCTCTATATGCGTGTTTTTTGTAACTGTTCCTATCAACATGCCCACAAACATCGGCGTAAGCGTACCGGTGAGAGAATTTACCGTTCCACCAATTAGATTCAGTTGATTTCCCTTGTTTCCTCCGCCACCGAGCTGATTTGTCATCGGATTTACAACCGTATTGAGCATACAAACGGAAAAGCCGCATACAAAGGCTCCGGCAAGATAAACTATAAAACCGGAAATCTTTTCGCCCGGCAGACCGGAGAGAAACTGAAGCTCGAGACCGACAATACCTACTGCGATACCATACAACGCTGTCTTCTTATAACCAATCTTAGCAAGCATCTTTCCCGAAGGAATACCCATAAAAAAATAGGCAAGAAAATTCATCGCATTTCCCAACATGCCTATGGTATTGGCATTTCCACTGTCTATAAAAGAATTCTTCCATACTACACCTATCGGTGCTGCAAGATTTGTCACAAAAGCTATCATTCCGAAAAGGAACATCATTGTTATGACCGCAATAAGATTTTTACTTTGTTTCATAGTTAGTTTCATTTCTTTCGACAAATGTACCATTTTTTTTACGATTACACGCCTTTCTGCTGAATTTTTTATAAAAATATGTTTCTACCTATTTATAATATAAACAATCTGTCGTATACACGCCGTACCAGGTTTACAATCTGTCGCAAAACAATAAATATAACAATCATATTACAATTCTACAAAGTTGATTTACATCAAAATATCCTCTGTTAACGCAAACATAATGTCTTTTTATTTGTTTTATACGTATTTTCAGCATACCTTTGCAACGTCAAAAGGACAAAGAAGAGGTTCTACAGAACCGAATTTGAGTTCGTATTTCACTTAAAAAGAGAAATAAACAGACATAGTTATATTAAGGTAAAAGATTTAAAGGATAACCGGTTGAGGGAATTCGAGAGAACGCTACCAAGACCATTAAGTATTAATTAAAATTTTAAGGATTATGAAAAGATTGTTTTTAACTGTTATGGCTGTGCTCAGCATGACCATGAC
>DAIOXG010000194.1:0-5473 GCA_036758085.1 Prevotella sp.
TGGCGTATCGTGCCGGAGATTGCCGGAGGAGGATATTTTTATGATATGGCTCCTCATCAGCTCGATTTGCTCCAGGATCTTTTCGGCGTTATCGTGGAGGCAAATGGAATATGTGCCAACAGAGGTGGGTTGTATGAGGCGGAAGATAGTGTGAGTGCGTGTTTCCGCTTTGAGAACGGCTTGCCGGGAAGTGGGTCGTGGTGTTTCGTAGGGCATGAGTCTGCTCGCGAAGACCGCATTGAGATTATCGGCGACAAAGGAGCTATGAGCTTTTCCGTGTTCAGCTATTCACCAATAAAACTTGTTACAAGTCTTGGTAAGTCGAATATTATGGTTACGAATCCGACTTATGTCCAGAAGCCCTTGATCAAAGCTGTTGTGGAAGATTTACAGGGTAAGGGAAAATGTTCATGTACAAGCATTTCTGCAACTCCGGTAAACTGGGTGATGGACAGAATTCTTGGAAAATTCTAATTCATCTCAAGGTACTTGTTATTTTACGACAAAATGAAAATCGTTATACACACAATACTTGCATTATTTGCCATTATGCTCCCCTTTGACAGTCGAGCTCAGGCACCAAGAGATACTACGGTGCCTTTTGCTACTGATTGTCCTACGGACAGTATTGTTAATAGCAAAGAAGCTGGTAAATCTCATAAGAAAAACGATTTGTTCCATTCCATCGGTAGAATGTTCACAAAAGTATTTCGAGGTTTTAATGATATCGATACGGGGTATATAGAGCCACAACATTATAATTATACCGTGATGCTCCAGAACACTTATACGTATGAAGCGTACAGAATAAAAAGTGAATCAGGACAATCAGTTACTTTTGCCCCGAAACCGGGAATCAAAATAGGACCGTATGTTGGTTGGCGGTGGCTATTCTTAGGGTATACTCTCGACGTGAAACATCTGAGTAGTAGTAAGAAAAAGACCGAATTTGACCTTAGCCTGTATAGTTCAATGCTTGGCATCGACTTATATTACCGTAAGACGGGAGATGACTATCGCATTACCGATGCGCATCTTGGCGACAATGTTGGTGTAGACAAACTTGTGAATACTCCATTTAGCGGACTGTCGGTTGGAATAAAAGGCTTTGACCTTTATTACATATTCAACCACAAGAGATTTTCTTATCCAGCTGCATTCAGCCAGAGTACGAGACAGAAACGAAGCTGCGGTTCATTGTTGACTGGTATCGGATATACGAGTCATTCGTTATCGCTTGACTATGACGCGTTAAAGAATATTGTTGAAAGTTCAGAAAATGCTGGAACCGTAAATTCTAACGGTATTACGCTAAATGAGGATTTTAAGTTTAACAGTGTGAAATATCAGTCGTATTCAGCTTCTATAGGCTATGCTTACAACTGGGTATTTCTTCGCAACTGTTTATTCTCTGCATCCCTGTCAGCTGCTGTGGCATACAAAAACACAAAAGCTGATGTGATGAAGCATAATAAAGTGTTTGAAGATTTTAACTTCAAGAATTTTAATTTTGATGGAATTGGGCGCTTTGGCATAGTATGGAATAATGACACATGGTACGCTGGTGCAAATACTATTTTGCATACTTACAATTACAAGAAAAGCCGTTTCTCGTCGAGCAGCTATTTTGGGTCGCTAAATATCTATGCCGGACTAAATTTCGGTATGAAGAGAGAATATAAGAAAAAGAAGTAAAATACAACAGATTAAGGATTTATCATGATAAGAAAAATATTTATTGCAGTCTTTATCGCTGCTACAACATTAGCAGCTAATGCAGTTCAATATACTAAGGGCGACAGTATTAAGGTTGTGCGTTTGCTGAAGGAAGCCAAGGAAAAACGGATTACATCCCGGCAAGAATGTGTTCAGTTCTTTACTCGCCAGTTTTTCGGCATCCCATATGTTGCGAGTACCCTTGAGGTGAACAAGAAAGAACAACTCATTGTAAACTTGCGTCAGCTCGATTGCACCACTTATGTGGAGAATGTTGTAGCATTGACTCTATGTGCTTCTAACGGTAAAACTTCTTTCGCAGATTTTTGCCGTTATCTCCAGTTTATCCGTTACAGAAAGGGTAGTGCTGTAAGTTATCCTGCCAGACTTCATTATTTTACGGATTGGATCAACGACAATGTTTCTGCCGGAATATGTACGAACATCAAGGCTCCAAATC
Source organism: Prevotella sp. (assembly GCA_036758085.1). Taxonomy (GTDB): domain Bacteria; phylum Bacteroidota; class Bacteroidia; order Bacteroidales; family Bacteroidaceae; genus Prevotella. Next base: position 2,177 of record DAIOXG010000194.1, read on the forward strand.
CTCCTTTTTCTTCTGTACAGAAAATTTTTGTAAATTTTATGTCGACCCATACTGACAAATATCCAATGCTACATGGAAATGCCAAGGCTATAAAGGAAATATCAAAGGTTGAGCACAACCTTAACGGAAAGACTTACCGCTACATCCCTAAAGCAAGTATCAATAATTCTAAGCTCTTGCGACAGACAATTCACAATGGTGATATTATTGTTATACTGACAAACAAGAAAGGTCTTGACACTCAGCATCTTGGATTTGCGCAATGGCGCAGCGACGGATTACATCTTGTAAATGCATCATCAATACACAAAAAAGTTGTGGAAGAGCCGATGTTGCTCTATACATATCTACAGAAACATAAGTCTATGACTGGAATAAGAATTGTAAGATTGTAAGAGCAACATGCATGGAAGAGAGCATGAAGCCCAATACTTCGCAGATGCTACTGTTGCACCTGCGAAGTATTGGGAAACAACCGAGAATCGTAGTCGCCTGACTATTGAAATTTTCCGCACAGGCTACAATATGGGCATGTGCGACAACGGTTAGGGTCGTCTGTCGGGATAAACGGAGTATCAGGTGAATATATCTCAGCAATCAATGACTGTAGGAGAGATTCGTACTCCACGGCATATTCCTGAATATCCTTCACTTTCTGCTTGCCTATTATTATCGTAGGATCGTATTTATCCCCAAATGTACGCTGGATAAATAGCAGAGACGGACTTACAGGCGATGATGTAGGATTAATCTCTTTATTGTTTCTTACGATGAGAGAATACAGCATGCTTTGAAGGTAATAATCCGGATGCTTATCACTGCCAAACTCTGATGGGTTGAAAATATCATTTATTGATTTTGGCGTATGTACGATATCCTTAGCTCCTGTCTTATAGTCTATAACTCGTATGCATCTGTGTCCCGTTTCTTCATCTGTGACTGCATCCAAGCGGTCAATGCTTCCGCCAACCCGAATCTTCCGTGTTATGTTATCTGAGGAGTGTAATTCAACTGTCATATAAACGCTCCGTTCAAGTCCGAGAATGTTGAATGGTGTAAGCTGCTTGTCTATTTCAAGCAAATGAGTTACATAGCGAATTATTACCTCACGGTTTATAAGTTGCATACCGCTATAGTTGATCTTTTTCCATCTTCTCTCATCGTCGCCATATATTTCACGTTGGAACATACGGTCTACAATGTTTTGAATATTGCTTTTCTCCATCAGTTTAGATATCTTTTCAGCGGTAACCATCTGTCCTGTTCTGCATGAGTCCTTGTATATCTCCTCACATGCATGGTGGAATACGTTGCCGAAGGCTCGGCTTGTAAGTCCTTCATCCAATTCTTCGTCTGGCTCGTGAATATCGCATATATAATTGTAGTAGAATTGCAATGGGCAACGCAGATATTTGTTGACTGCCGTTGGAGACAGGCTTTTCATTTCGTATAGTTTATCCATCACGCTTTTACTCTTTTCTACTGCTGTAGCTGTTGCGTGACGTATGTTTTGTCCGGAATGTAATGTCTTTAGATGTATCTCATGACTACTTTCTACCATCAACTGTAGCATAAAACGGCTCATTTCTCCCCGGTTGCCGTTTTCTGTTGAGGTATTGTATAAGATCGTAATATCTTTAGCCCGTTGCAATAGGCGATAGAAATAATATGAAAAGATACTTACTTTGTTATCAACGGTCGTAAGTCCATACGCTTTACGAATGGAATATGGAATGAACGATGAGTCTCGGATGTCCTTAGGCATGTTGCCCTCATTGCAGGACAATAGCAAAATATGGTCGAAATCAAGGTTGCGGGTTTCCAACACTCCCATTACCTGGATACCAATTGCCGGTTCACCATGGAAAGGAATACTGGTAGAGGTAATAAGTTGCTTGATGAGTTTCTGAAGCGTTACCATGTCAATATTCAAATCTCCGTCCTTTATTAGTCCCAATAATCGGTTGGCTATTGTATACATTTTGAAAATAGACTCTTGATAAAGTGGTGAGTCGTCCTTGCTAACGATAATACTGAGTATGCGAGTGAGAAGAGTAAGCAGGTTAATATTGTCTACTGTCTCACTAAAAAGCATGCTTAGGTTTTCGTCTACTGAAAGTTCGGTAACAGTAGGGTAAGCATTCTTTTCAGCGCGCAAACTGGATAATAACTTATGGCTGGAAGATGATAGTCGTTCGGAGTATGGATGGCTAAGCACCGATTTTATGTACGAAAAACGGTAGCCACCGTCTTGCCTTATACCCATGATATGCAAATCGAGTATTTGGGATACAAAAGAAGCTATAGGGGTTTGTGAAAGAGGATAACCGGTTGTTATGTTTATATTTTCCACTTCATCTGGGATACAATGTATTACAGACTGGAGTATTCCTTCGTCACACATTACGATAGCTGTGCGCTTGCCGTCTTTATATCTGTCATTTTCCCGTAGCCAAGTGTCAACGTATCTTGCCTGCATATTTTCGGTCTTTGACTTTACGAATGTTATACTCTTCGACAGCTTGAAATTATCGAATATCTCTTGGCGTTTCTCTTGAGAAAAAGAGTCTCCAAAGATCTTTATGTAGTTGGAGATATATTTGCCTGCTTCTTTGTTTGTATAGTAATAGTCGTAGTCCCAGTAAAAATCTGCCTTTCCTTCGCTCTTCACGTTAAAGAACAAAGCTCTTTCAACACTCTGCAGCATATTGAAACCTATAAAGAGATATTTGTCTAACTCCGTCTTCACAGAGTTTGTTTCTACAACATCCCTGTATAGCATACCTTCGTATGCTATACCTGCAGAGCGAAGTCTTTGCCGATAGTCATGGTAGATATCGCCAAGTTTATTCCATAGTGAAAGGAAAAGCTCCTTGAGTTTCGTGTTATGTCCGTCTGTAAAGTTGCTGAAAAAAGTTTTCAGTATCTCTTTTTGTTCATCATCGATATAAGATATGTCGTCAAGTTCATGCAAGTCTGCAATATTGGAAAATACTTTATCGGCATCTGCCATATTTTTATCTACGTCGTCGAAATCACTTATCAAAAGGCGTCCCCAGTCATAAAAATGGTCTAAAGTTTCGTCTTTACCTGTTATTTCAATGTAGCTTTTATATAATTCGCACACGAGTTTTATTGGATCACCAACTACGAGGTTTGAATATTTGCGGAATAATTCACTAATAGTTAGATATGTTGGTGCCCAAACTGGTTTCTTTGCGTATTTTGCCAACTCTTCGTTTAGGAACAATGCTGCACGCTTGTTTGGAAATACTATTGCTATATGTGATAGATCTG
>DAIOXG010000195.1:0-5468 GCA_036758085.1 Prevotella sp.
AATATGTATAAGATATCTTATGCAGGCGACGAGCTCTGTTGTTTTTATTTTGCCGTATCCTTTCCGCTCCGCTTGGTGCGCTTATAGCTACGATATTCGTCGAGCGGAATCTCCACGTCAGACTCTTCGAGCGTGCCTTCTTGCGGCAAACGGAACTTCATGTATTTGATGTTCAGTCCGCGCTCTATCCACTGGTTCTCATAATAAGTATGGATAGACAGGATGCTGCGTGTGTCAGCGTCAAGGCTATCATCGTGGTAGAGGTCCTCGGTTGCCATCAGCACCGGCAGAGAGTTTTTCTCTACCATATATTTAGTATAGGTGAAGAGGAAATTTGAATCCGTCTTCAGATGTACCAGTCCTCCGTCCACGAGGAAATGGCGATAGCGCTCCATAAAGTAAGTACTTGTCAGTCGTTTGCGCGGATTCTTCATCTGCGGGTCGCTGAAGGTGAGCCATATCTCCTGCACCTCGCCGGGAGCGAAGAAACGGTCGATTATCTCAATGTTGGTGCGCAGAAAGGCTGCGTTGTCGAGTTTTTCCTCAAGAGCCTGTTTTGCTCCCGTGTGCATACGAGCTCCCTTTATGTCTACTCCAATGAAGTTTACGTTTGGGAACATACGTGCCAAGCCGACAGTATATTCTCCCTTTCCGCAACCCAGTTCGAGCACTATGGGGTTATCGTTATGAAAATACTGTTCGCGCCATTTGCCTTTCATCTCGAAAGGCACGTTCTCAATCACAGAATAGGGATATTGGAAGACATTCTTGAATGTCTCCATCTCTGCGAATTTCTGTAGTTTTCCTTTACTCATTTATTGTTTCTGTTCCGTGGTTGTTCTTTGCATTATTTTGTCCGCGTCTGCTTTTTTCCTTCGTTTCTTGTTGCGACGAGGGCGACGATTATTGCCGATATGCCCATCACCACCAGAGCTATAAGTTTTACATTCTGTGGGTCCATATTCATTTGATTCTGATTTTAGCAAATAAGCACCTATCAACATAAACGAAAGAAAAAGGAACATGACAACTATGATAAGCGGTGTAGCCGACAGGTCGCTGAAAAAATAAGACAACAACAATGCCGTAAAAATATACTTTGCCACATCAAGAAACCATCTGCCAAATTCCTTTTTCATCTCATCATGCTATATTATTTATTCAGAATGACCTACTCTATTATCACCTGTGTCCATCCGTGTACGTCTGGCTCGATGCCATACTGGATATTGCGCAGATGGGTGTACAGGCGCTGCGATACAGGTCCCGGTTTGCCGTCATTGCTGAAGGTGTAACGTTTGCCGGTGTCGAGGTCGTCGATATATGAGATAGGACTGATTACGGCTGCCGTACCGCAAGCTCCAGCCTCCTCGAATGTTTCGAGTTCCTCTTCCGGAATCTGACGGCGCTCTACCTTCATGCCATAGTCTTCTGCGAGCTGCATAAGACTCTTGTTTGTGATTGAAGGCAGAATTGAAGTTGACTTCGGTGTAACGTATGTATTGTTCTTGATACCGAAGAAATTGGCTGCTCCACACTCGTCCATGTATTTCTTTTCCTTTGCGTCGAGATAGAACTCGCAGGCATATCCCTTCTCGTGGGCGATGTTGTTGGCAAGCATCGAAGCGGCATAGTTTCCACCTACCTTATATTTACCGGTGCCGAGTGGTGCCGAGCGGTCGTAGTCGCGGATGATAACGTATGGGTTTGTTGAGAATCCGCCCTTGAAGTATGGTCCTACCGGTGTTACGAAGATTACGAATACGTATTCCTTTGCCGGATGAACGCCTACCTGAGCGCTTGTACCGATGAGCAGCGGACGGATGTAAAGTGATGCTCCGCTCTCGTATGTCGGGATATATTCCTGGTTGAGACGTACCACCTTGCGTACCATCTCTTCAAACAGTTCTGTAGAAACCTCTGGCATCATGATGCCGCGGCATGTTGACTGCAGGCGCTTTGCGTTCTCGTCCATACGGAATACGCGAACCTTGCCGTCTGGACAGCGGAAAGCCTTGAGTCCTTCGAAAGCCTCCTGTCCGTAGTGCAGACATGTTGCTGCCATGTGAATATTAAGATACTCATCGGAGCAAACTTCTATCTCGCCCCATTTGCCGTCGCGATAATAACAGCGCACGTTATAGTCGGTGCGTCTATATCCAAAGCCTAAGTTTGACCAATCCAAATCTTTCATAATGCAAATATTTATTTTGATTCTTTAGCGCAAAAGTAATAAGAATATTGTTCTTCTGCAATAAAATGAGATGGAATTTACCGATTTCTTGCCTTACTCAACCTTTATTAACGCCTTTTATGCCCACTTCTGTATGCGATGTGCAATATGCTGCCCTCTTTATTCGTCGAGGAGCTTTTTTATTTCTTCGTCGGTCTTGGTGAGTTTGTCTTTACATTGCTTTATGAGTTGCTTGGCGGTTTTCAGTTCGCTGCATAGCGAATCGATGTCCATCTCGCCTGATTCCATCCGGCGTACTATGCTCTCAAGTTGAGCTACGGATTTCTCATAGTTGATTTCTTTTTCCATTGTCGTGATTTTTTGAGGGAGTAATTATGATTTTGTTACAACTGACTTCACTTGTCCTTTTGAAAATCTCGTGGTTATTTCCATGCCCGAGGCTAATGCTGCGGCATCTTTTACGACCTTGCCGTCTGCCGTTGTGGTTATGCTGTATCCTCTACTGAGCATCAGCTGCGGGTCTACTGCCGATACACGCTGGGCAAGCATCTCCATGCGGTGGTTTTCCTTGGCTGTTATGGCGGTTGCCGACGGACCAAGGCGTGATGACAGGACATCAAGTCGGCTGCTTCTTGTGGCAAGCAGATTCCGGGCTGCTGCGGCAAGGCGTTGCGCCTGGCGGTCTACTCGTGATGTCTGTTTTACGCTGACTACCGAGAACAGGGCTGGAATTATCTGCGACAGGCGGGACAGGCGCTGACGCTCGGTCTGCATCACCATCAATACCTTATTGGATATGCGCTGCTGAATATCGGCTATATGGTCGGCTATGCTGCGGAGGTTTTCTACCAGCATGGCTGCTGCGGCTGTCGGGGTCTTAACCCGCGTATGGGCTACCATGTCGGCTACGGTCTCATCGCGCTCATGCCCGATGCCGGTTACTACGGGCAAGGGGAAATTGGCAATGTTTTCTGCCAAGGCGAGGGAGTCGAATCCTGAAAGGTCGCTGCTTGCTCCACCGCCACGGATGATTACTACGCAGTCGAAGCTGTCGGCATGTACGTAAATGTCGTTTAGCTGTGATATTATGCTTTGTTCCACGCCCTCTCCCTGCATAATGGCGGGAAAGAGAGTTACGCTGAAGCGGAAACCATATTGGTTGTCTTCAAGCTGTCGGCAGAAATCGCCGTATCCGGCTGCTGTCTTACTTGAAATCACGGCTATGCGCTGGGCAAATGCCGGCATGGGTATCTGCCGGTTTAAATCGAACACGCCCTCTTCTTTCAGTGTGCGTATTATCTCTTGTCGGCGGCGTGCCATGTCGCCGAGCGTGTAGGTCGGGTCGATGTCGTCTACTATCCATGAAAAGCCGTATGCCTCATGAAACTGCGGATATACGAGGAGCAGGACTTTCATCCCGGAATGAAGACGCATATTCGTTATGCGTTCAAACTTCGGACGTATCGACTGCCATGTGGAACGCCAGCATTTTGCCGATGCCCGCGCCACGGGCGTGTTTCCACGTTCGTCTTTCTGCACGAGTTCCAGATAGCAGTGCCCGTTGTTCTCCCGGGCTTCGCTGATTTCCGCTTCTACCCAATATTCGTCATTGAGGGTAAGTTCTATCGACTTGCGAACGATATTGTTCAGCTCAAACAGGGTGTATTGTCTGGTTTGCATATTGTTTTCTGTTTAAAGGAAACTACTCGAGGGGGGCAAAACGGTTAGAAGTACCGGCTGAAATCTGGTATTCCATAGCCGTAGACATTGTCGGGATGCTCTGTATTGTCGGCACTCTGTATTACCATATTGATTATCTCTATCGCCGTTTTCTCCGGATATTTCTGCCATAGGCATGCCACCATGCCTGTTATGATGGGGGCGGCAAAGGATGTTCCCACAGATGTACTCAGCGTGCCACGCTCCGTTACTACTGCCGCCGGACTGCCCTGTGCCATCACTTCGGGCTTCACTCTGCCGTCGGCTGACGGACCGAGACTGCTGAAGCCGGCATTGCGGTGCTCTGATGTTACTGCCCCTACGCTGAGGATATTGGTGGCGTCGGCTGGAAAATTTATCTTCTTCCAGGCACTCATACCGTCATTGCCGCAACTGTTTACGAGCACTATCCCCTTGGAGGCAAGCATTGATGCAGTACGGGAGATGAGTGTCGCCTTGCCGTCCTGCTGCCAGTAGTGGCAATCGCCAAAGGGTTCGTCGAAATTATGGAAACCGAGCGAACTGTTTATTATATCCACTCCCACACTGTCGGCATACTCGGCGGCGGCTGCCCACCAGTCTTCTTCTACGGGTTGCTCCGTCTGCTCGTCCTCACAGCGCAACAACCAATATGCAGCTTCGGGAGCTGAGCCTACGTATACTCCGGGCTGGTTGGTTGCCATTACGGAGAGTACTTGTTCGCCGTGTTCCATCTCGGCAAAGATGTCCTTGGAATGCGGATATACGAAGTCGGCATAACCGAGAAGATTTATCTCCCTGAGTGCCGGTATGAGATCGGCATTGAGAAAGCCTCCATCCATAACGGCTATTGTCATCCCCTTGCCACGGTAGCCGGAATCGTGGAGACGTATTCCTCCTACCATCTCGAGCTGTTCTGTCGCCACGCCATGTGGAAGGATATTTGTCGTGTCGTGAAGCTCCAGTTGCTTGTGGTAACGCGGACGCGAAGCCGGAGCATCTACCGAATCGGGGGATATCCACACCAACTTCACATTGCTGACAAACGGCAGGTGGCGGATTTTTTCGGCTACCAATGTATCCGTGAGATTTGCAACTACGCTATTGTTCCACTTCGAACGCGACACTACCCGACTGCCACATTTCTCGATACTGTCGACATAGGTTTGGGACACTGGCAAATCGGTTGAATCTACTGCGAGATGCTGCCGTCGGCGACGCTCTATTGCTTTTTGCGATAGATATGCGCCGGCATCGGCAAGTGTGAAGGGCGAATGGCGCTTGTCGGTGAGACTGACACGATACATATATGATTTTCCGCCACGGTATTTTACTTTTGGCGAAAATTCGTCTACGCCTGCCGACCATGCCACCAAGGCTACGGCAAAGATTAATATTGCTAAAAAAAACTTCTTCATCAATTTCTCGACAATTGTAATTGTTTACTGAAGAACTAAATTCTGTAGCTCCCGATTACTAAAGTATAACAACGCTCCGAGTGTTTAGCCCAAACGCTCCTGGTGTTTAGCCCAAACGCTCCGAGTGTTTAGCCCAAACGCTCCCGGTGTTTAGCCCA
>DAIOXG010000196.1:0-5435 GCA_036758085.1 Prevotella sp.
CCGATATATGGGGCATAGTGCCGTTCGAAAGCCGATGTCGCCTCGCCCTGAAGATACCATCCGCCTTCTACAACGCGATCCACTGTCTGCTGTATCTCGGCTGCATGTAGAGCCGTTATCTTTTTCAGTTCCAAATAGTTTATCATAAATATATACCTCTTATTTTATAATGTCTTTAGTGAAACATGCTTAACGAAGTCGTATAGCTGCTTCACACAAACTCTAATCTCTAATCCCTCATCTCTAAACTCTCATTTCTAATTCCTCATCTCTAATCCAGAACAAACCTATACTTCAAAGTTGCCTCACAGCCCGTATCTTCCTTGAATTCGCACAATCCATAATTCGGGATTCCATCCTCGGTGGACGGACCGATGTCAAGGATTTTCAATCCACGCTCGTAGTAATGTTGGAATACTGCATATGTGAGATAGTTCATCGGGCGCAAGTCGGAATACTCACGGATGTCTCCCCAATATATCACCTGGGCTATACCAGGGGCAACATGAAAAATCTGTGCTGCGGCAACATCACGTCCTTCATAATCAAGTACAAAGAAATCGGCTTTCACAACATGGCTCACCGTCTGCCACACTTGCTCGAAAGTCATGCGCAACGGATACCCGCGCTCCTTGCGATTACGGCGAATCACCTCATAGGCTCGCTCCACATCATCACGGTTTCCACTGTTAAGCTGCAAAAGACGGAAACCTGACTTGAGTGAACGGTTGAGATGGTTTCGGGCACTACGGTCAATAACAGAACGATATTCGGGGAAACGCGAAATACTGAAATGATAGTTGAGATCGATTGTAGGACGGAAGCCGGCACGCATAAACACACTGACCCACTTTGACAGCTGACTTTCATCATAAAATAATGGTGGCAATGTTACTAAAATGCCCTGTCCTCGGCTTGCAGCATAATCTTGAAGTAACTTCACGGCATCCTCCATATTCTGAAGATTCTGCACCCCCTGTTGGGCAAAGCCTCCAAACGGAGCGGAAAATGGCGAGCGGAGCATACCGTCTCTCTCGCCAAGAATAATTCCGAAACGCTGCTTGCGGTCGCCAAAGGCAAGATAGTGTATGCTCTCTGCCTTTGCGGCATTGAGTTGCACAAAGGGCACACTGTTGTATATATGCCGCGGGGCAAAAAGTGCCGCGTATTCCGTTGCCGTTATCTCGTTTATCGTCATTACTGTATTTACTTTATAAATTACTTTTGACGTCTTCTGTATATTTCTCCTCTCATTATAGACTTCTGTATTTCTCCTTTTATAGTCGACTTCTGTATTTCTCCTTTCATAGTCGACTGTTCATCACAGGTTCTTCGCCGACAGGAAATCCTTAAACTCCTGATATGTGCCAAGGTAGTCTTCTTCTTTGAAGATGTCGGAAGCAAGGACAAGGCATACCGCACCTTTGGAAAAGTCTGTAAGGTCTGCCCAAACTCCTGTATCGATAAGCAATCCCTTGTCGGGGGAATCGAGAAGAAATGTTTTCTTCTCATTTCCGTCGTCGAGCGTTATATAAAAGCTTCCGTTCATCGGGATGACAAACTGCTGGAGGGTTTTGTGGGCATGGCCTCCCCTACCCTTGCCCTCTGGCACTCCATACATCCAGAAGCAACGCTTTATCTCGAACGGCACTTCTTTCAGTTGCTCTGCAACACAAAGAGTTCCTCGTTGATCGCCGTGCTTTGAAAGGCTTGTTATTTCTGTTTCTGATAATTTCATATTTTCTTTTTGTATAATAATCGCTCGCCTCTCTTTGCTGCTACGGACAATGCCACTACAACTAAGAAACTAAGCATGAAAACCGCTATAAGGTTTATATCGTCATAACCAAACAATCTGCCATATACGAAGCAACTGATGTTTATGGCTATCAAATGCAGCATGTAGATCTCAAAGCTTATGTTTCCAAAGTACTGAAGCGGACGCTGGCGGAACAGTCTTGACAACAATCCACGACTGCCATCGGCAAGCGAGAAATAGCGTATTGCCACCGGAAACGGCAACCAGAACAATGCCGAGAAGCGGATTCGCGAGGGCAACTCCGGATATAGCAGATACGTAGCGAAGCATAATGCCACGACAAGCATTTCTACGAAGGTTGCCTGGAATATGGTGAGCCGCATGATGCGGTTGCGCGCCACTCCGGAAGCTCCCTGACGATAGAAGCGGTATGTCAATATGCCTAATGCGAAATCCATAAGTCTGAGCGGAGGAAATGCATAAAGATATCCGTCTATTTCATCATCGCTGAAATATCTTACGCCTGTATACATAATAATATACATCGCCAAAAGTATTCTGTGCCACGCTTTTCCCCGACCCATTACCATGGAGTAAAGCCACGGAAACAAGGCATAACAAAGGAACAGCGGACAGAGAAACCACGATACTGCATTGCCGTATATAATACAGCTTTCCGACATGGTCCATGACTGCAGCATAAACAGCTGGGCAACGAAACTTAACGGACGGAATGATTCTCCGACATAAAGGGAGAATGCTATGCATACCAACAGCGACAAAAGGTGTAACGGGTATAGCTTGCGCAGTCGGGATAATATAAACGACCGCCACTGCAATGTTCCGTTTTCCACCTTACTACCGCTGCTTAGACTCAACACGAAGCCACTCAACATAAAGAAAAAGGCAACGCCTGCATCTCCACCATAAGTGAATAATACTGAAGTATGCAGCATTCCCGTGAAATGAAACACGAAGATTAACATGCAAAATACGAAGCGTAATGCCTGAAGATTCTTTATCATATATTGAGCAGCTCTTTCTCTTTGGTTATTTTATCACTGTTGCCGCAAGACGCTTTGCCTTGTCGCGAAGAGGAGTGGTATCGGCATCCTTGTCGCCATAACACAGCACTACTCCCATTCTACGGTTTACATGCTGCTCATGTTTGCCGAAGATGCGCAAACGGGTATAGTCCTCGCTCAGCACGTCAATCATATTATAGTCTGGATCGTGTTCTGCTTCTTCCTTTGCCAAGACTACAGCACTCGCTCCGGCATGCTCCAGATGAATTGCCGGTATCGGCAAACCCATTACGGCACGGAAGTGGAGCTCAAACTCGTTGAGGTTCAACGTGTGTCCGAGTGTTACCATACCTGTATCGTGTGGACGCGGAGAGAGTTCGGAGAATATCACTTCGCCCTCCTTTGTCAGGAAGAACTCCACTCCCCATATACCAGCACCGGTCAGAGCGCCAGTAACCTTCTCTGCCATTTCCTCTGCCTTCTTCAGTTCGTCGGCAGGAAGACAGAACGGCTGCCAGCTCTCGCGGTAGTCGCCACCCTTCTGCACATGTCCGATTGGCGGACAGAACAGTGTCGGTCCGTTCTTCTGTGTTACGGTCAGGAGTGTGAACTCGCTATCGAAATGTATAAACTCCTCGATGATTATCTCCTTAACATCACCGCGACTGCCTTCCATAGCTGCATTGAAAGCTGCTTCGAGTTCGTCGGCACTTTTCACCACGCTCTGTCCATGGCCAGAAGACGACATCAGAGGTTTGATGACACACGGGAAACCAATCTCCTTGGAATGTTCCTTCAGTTCGTCGAGGGTCTTGGCATAGAAATATTTCGCCGTGCGCAGTCCGAGATCCTTGGCTGCAAGATCGCGGATAGCCTTACGGTTCATGGTGAAGTTTACGGCACGGGCACTTGGCACCACCTGTATGCCTTCTTTCTCGTAGTCGAAGAGTCGCTCCGTACGAATTGCTTCAATCTCCGGCACGATGATATCCGGATAATGCTTCTCCACAACACGGTCGAGGGCATCTCCATCGAGCATATTAAACACTTCACACTCGTCGGCTACCTGCATGGCAGGAGCGTTGGCATAACGATCGCATGCTATAACATACTGTCCAGCACGCTTGGCTGCAATGACAAACTCCTTACCGAGCTCGCCTGAACCTAACAATAGTATCTTTTTCATTAGTAGTAGCTATTTATTTTTATGATTTATATGATTTTTATGATTTTTATGATTTATAGGACCTATAAGACTTATAGGACTTATATGACCTATATTATTTCTATCTTTCCTATTGGTCCTATTTGTCATTATATATATTCTATTTAAAATTATCTCTTTCCGTACATCATCTCGTAATACTTCTGGTAGTCGCCACTCGTAACCTCGGCAATCCAGTCTTGATGCTCAAGGTTCCACTTGATAGTCTTGACGATACCGTCGGCAAACTTCGTCTCTGGATACCATCCGAGCTCCTCCTTAATCTTTGTCGGGTCGATGGCATAGCGCTGGTCATGACCAAGACGGTCGGTAACGAAAGTGATAAGGTCTTCGTTTATCCAACTGATGTCGATGTCGCCGTTTGCATCCTTCACTTGTTTCTTCAAAACCTTGCGCAGCTCCTTGTTCTCTGCCATCATGTCGTGGATAGTCTTGATTGTCAGCTTAACGATATTGATGTTTGTCATTTCGTTGTGTCCACCAACATTATATACTTCTCCATCGCGTCCTTCACGCACCACGAGGTCGATAGCCTTGCAGTGGTCCTCTACATAAAGCCAATCGCGCACGTTTTCACCCTTACCGTAAACAGGCAATTTCTTGCCCTCAAGGATATTGTTGATGATAAGTGGGATAAGCTTCTCCGGGAAGTGATACGGTCCGTAGTTGTTTGAACAACGGGTGATGGTTACAGGCATGTGGTAAGTGTCGTGATAAGCCTTGACAATCATATCGGCACTTGTCTTGGAAGAGCTGTAAGGGCTATGCGGACAGAGCGGCGTATTCTCAGTGAAGAAACCTTCGGCACCAAGCGAGCCATATACTTCGTCGGTGCTCACCTGATGATAGCGCTTGCCCGGTTTCCATGTAGGATAGCCGTTCTCATCCTTTCCCGTAACCCAAGCGCGGCGAGCAGCATCGAGCAAGTTCTGAGTTCCAAGGATATTAGTTTCGAGGAACAACTGCGGATTCTCGATAGAGCGGTCTACATGGCTCTCGGCAGCAAAGTTAACGACATAGTCGATATCGTTTACGGCAAACAGCGTGTCGGCAAGTTTGCGGTCGCGGATATCTCCACGGATGAAGAAACAACGCTCGTTGTCGATGTCATCCTTGATGGTTCCGAGATTACCAGCGTATGTAAGAGCATCAAGAATAATTACCTTTATATCCTCATCCTTATACTTGCGATGAAGAAGATACTTAATAAAATTGGCACCGATGAATCCGGCAGCACCTGTAACTAAATAAGTTTTCATATCGTTATTGGGTTTTATTGTTATTCTATTGTTATTTTGGGAGGAATGGGAGAACTGGGAATTATGAGACTTATGAGACTAATAAGACTTATAAAACTACCTTCACTATTAATTCCTAATTCCTCTTTCCTAATTCCTCTTTCCTAATTCCTCTTTCCTAATTCCTC
>DAIOXG010000197.1:0-5433 GCA_036758085.1 Prevotella sp.
GACACGAAAATAGGAGATAAACACCTATAATTAGTGTTTACCTCCTACTCGATTGTTTTTAATCCTGTATAATTCGTGGGATGATATATAACTGAAGTTGACTGTTTCTCGTGTTTTCCAAAAAGTTTTTTGTTGATTTTACCCTCACACCCTCACACATCCCCCTCAAAGCCCCTGTTTATCGTGGTTTTGATGGTGAGGGTAATCCCTCACCACCCCTCACATTTACTCTCACATATTTTACGATCTGCAGCTGGTTACAAACGTTATGTGGTAACTGCTCCGCCCCCGTGAGGGGGAGGCGGGGGAGGGGACGATAAAGGTTCTCCCGGTAAATTGAGTGATGGAGACCACAAATAACAGTGCCATCAAAAGTGCTTCTATGCTGCACCAAAAGTATTTCAATGCTGCACCAAAAGTGTTTCAATGCAGCACTTTTGGTGCATCATAGAGATACCGATGCTGAATGATAGCTTTAGCATCAGAGGTATTTCTACTTGTCATTGTTTTTATAAAAAAACAGTAAAGAAGATTAATTCCCATGATATTTATTGAAGTTTCGAATCGTTTTTTGTATATAATTATGCCTTAATAAGAATAAAAGTCGTAACTTTGCCATTATTAGATAAATGTAAAAGTATGCTGACACACCGAAATCGACCTTATCGCAAAACGCATCCCCTACGGGATGATGAATTTCGAGGACATAGTAAATTCTCGCCGAGCCGCAGCACATGCTTACCTATCGTCAGCAGACCCACGGCGAGGGCTATTTGCGCCTGTTCACCGATGCCGTAAAGACTGCCACGGAAACATCATTGAAGCGTGTCTTCGTAACGGGCGTGAGTCCCGTGACAATGGACGACCTTACGAGTGGCTTCAATATTGGCACCAACTACTCGTTGGAGCCGGAGTTCAACGCAATGATGGGATTCAATGAAGAAGAGGTGCGCGACATGCTTGCTTATTCCGCAGTGTGGATATGGTGGTGTGCGAGGAAGTGTGAGGGATAAGTGTCGACCCCTCACACTATCCCTCACACCTGAAACGCCGATAAACAGGGGCTTCAAGGAGTATGTGTGAGGGTGTGAGGGTAAAATGACCGAAAAACATTTTTCTTATTTTTTCAGTAATAAAAGTTCGTATGCTATATGTGGCGAAGGTAAAATTAAAAAAATATATAATCTTTTGCCTTTGTAGCACAATAAACTACATGATGCTTCGTTATATTATCGTGTTTAGACGTTTATACATATTTTTATCACTGACTGTACTCTTCGCCATTGGTGCAAGAGCGCAGTATGATGCATCGTTCAGCCATTATTGGGATCTGGAACCGTATTTCAACCCGGCGGCGGTGGGAAAACAACCGAAACTGAATGTTGTCGGGGCTTATGCTCTCGATATGGCTGGTTTCGAGAATAATCCACGCACGATGTATATCGGTGGAGATATGCCCCTGTATTTCCTCGGGGCATACCATGGAGTAGGTATATCCCTGCTCAACGACCAGATCGGACTCTTTACTCATCAGCGTATAGCTCTGCAATACGCATATAAACACAAGCTCTTTGGCGGTATGATAAGCGCCGGAATACAATTCGGATTCCTCAATGAGAAGTTTGATGGCTCGAAGGTAGACCTCGGTGAGTCGGGCGACCCGGCATTCGCTACCTCCGACGTAAACGGAAACGGAATGGATCTCGCTGCCGGACTGTATTATACCCACGGCAGATGGTATGCCGGAGTATCGGCGCAACACCTCAATTCGCCGCTGATAGAACTAGGCGAGACAAACGAGCTGCAGGTGGATCCTACATTTTATTTGACCGGAGGATACAATATTAAGCTAAGAAATCCGTTTGTAACAATACCGACGTCTGTGCTCGTACGCACCGACGGCAAGGCTTATCGGGCTGACGTCTCAGCCCGAGTGGTGTACACGAACGACAAGAAGGTGATGTTTGCCGGAGTGTCGTACAGTCCGACAAACTCCGTTACGGCGCTAATCGGCGGACGGTTTCACGGCATAATGCTGAGCTACAGTTATGAGATGTACACATCGGCAATAAGCATCGGCAACGGCAGTCATGAGCTGACCGTAGGATATCAGACAAATTTGAATCTATATAAAAAAGGAAAGAATAAACATAAAAGCGTGAGGATATTGTAATAATGAAAATGAGAAATAGTATTATAGCCCTTTGCGTGATGGTTACAACGCTAACCCTTACAGGATGTTTCGGCGGAAAGGTAAGTACGTCGAGTAGAGGTGGAGAGCTTACTGGAACTGGCGGCGGACGCGGTTTTACCGAGCCTACGCCTTTCGGAATGACACTCATAAAAAGAGGCTCGCTGAAAATGGGATTGGAGAAATCCGACAGCCTTTGGGGTGTTCAGATTCCGGTAAAGGAAATTTCCGTTGACGGTTTCTGGATGGACGATACGGAGATAACCAATTCGGAATACCGCCAGTTTGTGTATTGGGTGCGCGACTCCATTCTCCGTACACGTCTTGCCGACCCGGCTTATGGCGGCGACGAGTCGTATATGATAACGGAAGACAAGAACGGCGACCCGGTGAAACCACACCTGAACTGGAAAAAGTCTTTGCCGAGAAAGCCGAACGAAGACGAGCAGCGTGCTATCGAGAGCCTTTATGTTACGAATCCCGTAACGGGCGAGAAAATGCTCGATGCCAGTCAGATGAACTATCGCTATGAGATTTACGACTATGTTACGGCTGCAAAGCGCCGCAACCGTCTTAATCCGGCGGAGCGCAACCTGAATACCGATGTGCAGGTTAATCCTGACGAGGTGGTGATGATTTCAAAGGATACTGCATACATTGACGATGAGGGCAGAATAGTAAGACAGACGATAAACAGACAGTTGAGCGGTCCGTGGGACTTCCTCAACACATACATCGTGAATGTTTATCCTGACACGACTTGTTGGGTGAACGATTTCCAGAACTCAGACAACGAGCCGTATATGCGACTCTATTTCAGCAGCCCTACATACAACGACTATCCTGTCGTGGGAGTAACATGGGAGCAGGCGAATGCTTTCTGTGCATGGCGCACCGACTATCTGCTGAAGGGACTCGGCGGAGTGGCAAAATATCTACAGCGCTACCGACTGCCGACAGAGGCGGAGTGGGAGTTTGCTGCCCGTGGCAAAGACGGTACGGAATTCCCCTGGGAAAATCAGGACGTGAAGAACGACCGTGGCTGTTTCTATGCCAACTTCAAGCCGGACAGAGGAAATTATACTCGCGACGGAAATCTTATAACAAGTCGAGTGGGAATATATTCGGCAAACAGCAACGGACTGTATGACATGGCTGGTAACGTGGCGGAATGGACAAGCACCATATATACCGAAGCCGGAGTTACGGCAATGAACGACCTCAATCCGGAACTCTCATACAATGCGGCAATAGAAGACCCGTATAAAATGAAGAAGAAGAGCGTAAGAGGTGGCTCATGGAAAGACCCGGAGTCGTTTATCCGCTCGGCATGGCGCACATGGGAGTATCAGAACCAGCCGCGCAGCTACATCGGATTCCGCTGCGTGAGAAGTTTGGCAAGCACAACAAGTTCTAAACAAAAAGGAAGCAAGAAAAAATGACAGAATACAGCAAATATAATGTGATATACCGCTTGCAGAAGTGGTTGGACAGCGTTCCTGGACAGACATTCATGAATTATGCCTACAGTTGGGGAGCATCTATCGTAATCGCCGGAACACTGTTTAAGTTGACCCACTTGCCGGGAGCTAACTTCATGTTGTTCCTCGGAATGGGAACCGAAATCTTCGTGTTCTTCCTCTCTGCCTTCGACCGTCCGTTTGACAAGACTGCCGACGGCAAGGATCTTCCTACGCATATCGACGAAGAGGAGATTGAAGAGGAATATGAGGAGGATATGGCTGAGCGAGAGGCTGAAGAGAATGGAGCTGCAACGCCTGTTGCACAGCCGGCAATGGCTGGCGTACCGCAGGGTGGCACTATTATAATAGGTGGCGGCATCCCGGCGGGAAATGCGGCATCGGCATCGGCAGCATCGGCAGAACAGCCTGAGAACCAGTCGCAGTCGGAGCCGACTGGAGGTTCTGCTGCGTCAGCAAATGGCATGTCGTCAGCAGCTTTCGTTACTCCGCAGTGGGTGGCACAGCAGCAGCAAGTGTCGCCGGAGATGGCAGAGGCAACCGACCATTATGTGGAGGAGCTCAACAAACTTACGGATATGCTGGCGAAGGTTTCGGAGCAGAGTCAGCGCCTGACACGCGATTCAGAGGAAATGGAAAACCTGAACCGTACTCTTACTGGCATCTGCAAGGTGTACGAGATGCAGCTTAAGGGAGCAAGTGCACAAATCGGCACTATTGACCAGATTAACGAGCAGTCGCGCAAGATGGCTGGACAGATAGAACAGCTTAATGCTATATATGCCCGCATGATTGAGGCAATGACCGTTAACATGAATGGGATGAAGAGTTAAAAGTTAAGGGCTTGGAGTGTGGAGTGAGGAGTTTTGTTACTCCCAGTTCTCCCAGTTCTCCCAGAACTCCCAGAACTCCCAGAACTCCCAGAACTCCCAGAACTCTCATTACTCCCATTAGTCCTAAAAAATTAAAACAAACAACAAAGTGGCAATAAAGAAAAGACCAATTTCTCCTCGCCAGAAGATGATCAACCTTATGTATGTCGTCTTGATGGCAATGCTTGCGATGAACGTGTCAACGCAGGTGCTCGACGGCTTCTCTATAGTCGACGAGAGTCTGCAGCGTACCACGGACAATGCGGTATTGGAGAACAAAAACATATATGGCGATTTCGAGGCACAGATGAAAAGCAATCCCGAAAAGGTGCGCGAGTGGTTCGAAAAAGCAACTGCAGTGAAGCGCATGAGCGATTCGCTCTATAATTTCGCCCAGGAGCTTAAAGTGGAAATAGTGCGCGAGGCTGACGGGCCTGACGGTGATATCCACAATATCGACCGAAAGGAAGACCTCGAGGCGGCAAGTCAGGTGATGCTTGCTCCTGGAACCGGAAAGGGAAAAAAGCTCTTTGATGCTATCAACTCCTTCCGTGAACGTATCCTTACGATGGTTGCCGATGAGAATCAGAAGAAAATCATTGCAAGCAATCTTACCACAAAATTGCCTAAGAATGCTAAGGCAATGGGAAAGAACTGGCAGGAATACATGTTTGAGGATATGCCGGTTGCTGCTGCCGTAACACTGTTGACCAAGTTGCAGAGTGATGTGCGCTATGCAGAAGGCGAAGTGTTGCATACTCTCGTGTCGAATATCGACATGAAAGACATAAGGGTAAACAAACTCAGTGCGTTTGTCATTCCTAATGCCCAGACTATTGTTCGCGGAGACAAATTCTCTGCTCAAATCGTTATGGCGGCTGTTGACACT
>DAIOXG010000198.1:0-5428 GCA_036758085.1 Prevotella sp.
CAAGAGCAAGATACAGCAATATTGTCGCCAAGGGTATGGCTACGATATTGGTCAACAAGAAATAGCACGAGAAACGCGAGAAGCAGTTGGCAACAAGGGGTGCAACACCGACCTGTGCCGCAACCGACACCGCCGTAAGGCTACACAACCAGCGCAAGGGAGCAATACGACGGATCATCTGCGGAGCAAGCCATTCGTAAAGGGGCGATGCCAACAGCTGGATGGAAGCGACGGAGAGAAACGACATCTGAAAACCTACATCGAAAACGCTCAGCGGACTTACCGACACTATCAACAGGGCTGCCATGGCAAGAATACCGAAATGATGGTTGCCGCGAGAAGCCACACGTGCCAGGGTACATAGCGTGAGCATTGATGCCGAACGCACTGCCGATACCGGCATTCCAACAAATACCACATACGACCACAAGGTCAGTATAATTATGAAGCTCACCGCCATTTGCCACTTCAGCAAGCGGTTCCGACGCCACAGGAGCATAAGCAGCAAACTGTATATTATTCCGAGATGCAATCCCGACAAGGCGAGTACATGCGATGCTCCAGACACGGAATATACATCACGCAAAGAAACTTCTATCAGCGTTCTGTCGCCAAGCGTCATTGCCCGAACCACAGCAAGTTCGTCGCCACATATCCCCAGCTGCGAATATGTTTGCGAAAGCCGTTGACGGAACTCTGCCACACTAATGCGCATCCTCACAAGAAGCGGTATGCTACTGTCTGAAATCTTCGTACGACAGATATTGCGACTCTGAATAAAAGTCTGGTTCTTTACCCCTTGCGACAGCAGATAGCGTCCATACGATGCATATTTTCCGCTATCGGCCAATCGCTTGAATGCCGAAACACATGCCACGGCATGTCCTACAGATACGGGGATATCACCTGTCGCCGCATTGCGTGAAGATATCGTCGCCCTCGTCTTGAAAGGGGATATCTCCTTGCCGCCTACTTCAACGACGAGTATGTCGGCACGGCAGACCTTAGCCGTTGTCTTGGGTTGCGAAACGACTACGCCACGCCATGACAACATGCCACGCCCACTAAACGCATCTTTCTCCCCCACGGCTATCGACACCATTATGCCGCAATACAAAACAAAAAGCAGCGCAAGGAGCAACATGCCATAATGCTGCCGGTTCCCTACGCTGTCTGTATGATTCATAATATGTATCTGTATAAAATACTAATCCTGACTCATCTCTCCTATTTCCTCTTCCATCTTGCCGTATTTATGCAGCCACATGAAGAACCACGCAACTGCTATTATCAGGACAAGACCACCGAGGAAGTATGCCAAATCCGTTTTCAGTCCTAATGCCTGCTTTGAAATAAACAGATAGGTGGAGCATACTGCCGTCATGAACAATGCCGGGATGAGAGTGATTACATACGGCTTTTTCTTTCTTACAAGATATACCGTAACTGTCCACAGCATAAAGGTGGCAAGCGTCTGGTTAGACCATCCGAAATACTGCCATATCACCTGGAAGCCGTCTTCGTTTTCCATCTGCCACAGCAACAAGCCTATCGCCACGAGAAACAGAGGAATACAGATGTAAAGGCGGTTGCGCTTAGAGTGCTGAGGCAGTTTCACTGCCGATGCAATAATCATTCGGGCAGAGCGGAACGCTGTGTCGCCACTCGTTATAGGAGCTGCCACAACACCGAGAATAGCAAGTATGCCGCCAAGCATGCCAAGCCAGTCTCGACAAACCAAGTTTACCATCATCGGCGCCGATGTATGGAAGCCCTTCGACGCGCCACCGATAAGTTCATATCCCGGCTGCCCGTCGTTATAGAAGAACCACATCGACACGGTTGCCCATACCAGGGCAACGAGTCCTTCGGTTATCATCGCACCGTAGAATATCTGGCGCCCCCTGTGTTCCGATGTGAGGCAACGTGCCATGAGCGGCGACTGAGTGGCATGAAAACCGCTTATTGCGCCACATGCTATAGTGATGAAAAGACACGGGAATATCTCCTCGGTAAACGAAGGGTCGGTTGCCTTTCCCATATTCGACAATCCGGTCCACAGTTCCGGCAGCTGCGGCATCTTGATGAACAGCACTGCCGAGAGTGCCACTGCCATGAAGAGCAGCGAGAATGAGAACAGCGGATATATCTTGCCGATTATCTTATCTATCGGCAACATGGTGGCTATGATATAATATATGAATATTACTATGGTCCACAGCAATGTGTTGCCGGTCATGGTGCCGAGTATCTCTGCCGGACTGTATACGAAGACGACGCCTACCATCAGAAGGAGCACTACGCTGAAAACGAGCATCACGCGCCGCGACTTCTCGCCAAGATACTTGCCCGCGAGGTCGGGGGCGTCGCAACCGCCATTGCGCATAGAGAGCATTCCCGTGAGGTAGTCATGGACGGCTCCTCCGAAGATGCAGCCGAAGATTATCCACAGATATGCCGACGGACCGAACTTTGCTCCCATAATGGCACCGAAGACTGGTCCGGTTCCGGCGATGTTCAGAAACTGTATCATGTATATCTTCCAGTTCTTCATCGGCACAAAGTCTATGCCGTCTGCCTTTGCCACTGCCGGAGTGGTACGGTCGTCGGGACCGAACACCCGCTCCACGAATTTTCCATAAACGAAATAGCCCAAGACAAGGGCTATTATACTTATTATAAAGGTTATCATCTGTTTGTTTTTTTGATTATGCTATTGTTTTCCCCAGTTCTCCCAGAACTCCCAGTTCTCCTAGAGCTCCCAAAATAAAATCACTCCAGGAATCCCTGTCTCTTCAATGTCTCGAGCATCGTTGCCGACATTGCTTCGTTGTCTTTCTTTGTATATCTTAAATCCGTAAATATCTGTGCCAAAGTCTCCTTGTTGTTTATCTTCAAGAATTCCTGGTTTTCCGGCAGAGACTCCTTTTCAGCATAATACTTGTCTATCAGCTGCGGAGTATAGTCGGTATAAGTCTCGTTGTGGATGATGCCCTCAAGAGGCAATCGGTCGGTAAGTGGCGGATTCTCGTCTGGCCAGCCGAGTGTTATGGTAGCCACCGGCATAACGAGTTTTGGCAGATGCAGTGTGTCTATTATGCTCTGCGGATTATACACTGTCGTGCCAAGGAAGCAGTAGCCGAGTCCCTCTTCATCGGCAAGATTGCAGAAGGTCTGCGTATATAGCAATGCATCTGTAGCGGCATTCAGAAACGACAGTATGTTGTCGTATCCCGGATGCGCCTTACGGCATTCTGCCCATTTTGTAGTACGGTTGAAGTCGGCGCAAACGGTAAGTACCACCGGAGCCTGCGTCACCATAGGCTGATTGAAATGTGCCGGAGCGAGTTTCTCCTTCATTTCGTCGGAACGTGTTACAACGACGCTATACAGTTGCAGGTTTCCCATTGTCTGTGTGCGCATTGCTTCAGAAAGCAATTTGTTTAGTAGTTCGTCGCTCACCGGTTTGTCGGAATATTTGCGAATAGTACGCCTTGTATTGATAGATTTCATTGTTTTATTGTTTTTAAGTTGTCGTATTAGAACATACATTTGCCATAGAAAGCAAAATATATTATTTGATTGCAAAATTAGCAATTAATTCTGTATTTTATGCTGCCGTATTGTATTTTTTTATACTCTTCCGGTTTTTGGGAGTGATAATATATATTATCCCTTTAAATTCCGTATGAGCCTAATCTATTATAAAATCGTAATTGAAAAACAAAATTCTATAAAGCAATCAATTATCTCACGGCTACCTTATCCTTCATCTTACCCACCTCAACTACGTATGTAGCCTTTGGCAATGAAAGCAGTCCGCTTTCGCTACGTGTGGCAAGCAGCACACCTGAAAGGGAATAAACATTCACGGCATTGTTGCCAATGCCAGTTATGTTCAGTCCGCCATCAACTGGCATGATGTTCACACCTGTGCCATTGGCAATATCTGCAATACCTGTTGTACCGGCATCAACGAGCAACATAAAGCGGTTGTCGAATGTTCCTGCCTCGGAAGTGAAGTTATAGTCGCCGTTGCTCAAGTCGAACGATACGTTCATCAAGTTGTCGTGTAATATCACAGGCTGATCCATACGCTGTGCTGAGATAGTAAACTCGCCAGCCTTTGTTGCCACATAGCCAAGCTGCACGCTGCCATTAGGACGTTCGTTGATAGCGAGCTTTCCGCCCTGTGCCTCCACACTGTAGAGCAGAACTGCCGATGCGTTGCTCTCGAATTTTGCAGCATCACAGTCCATCTCGTATCTGTTGCTCTTATTCTTGTTGAACACGACGCGGGTATTGTCGGAGTTCTTGCCATCGCTGATAGAGAGGTTCACGAGCAGACGCTCCGGGTTCAGTGTGCGTCTCATTGCCTTCTGTGCATTTGCGTTCTTTCGCTTGTCTCTGCCTGTTTGTGTCATTCTGTGCTCTGGGTCGAATTCTATATTCTCGCTGTCGGTAGGACGCTGCACGAAGAATGCCTCAAACGGATGGAAGATATAGTCATCATCACCCGAGCGCACAGCCTCATATCTGTTGTTGTCGCTGTTCCAGCGTGTTACAGGGGCATTGTAGCCCATATCATTGAGGTCGAAGAAGCTTGTGAACGGGTTACCCACGAAGTTCCAGCTTGCATTTTGCTCGTTTGTAGAGGCATTTGCTTCGAGATTGCAGTCGAACTTCAAGTTTGGCAGCATACCGAACTTCTCTTTCTCCACGAGGATAGACAGTGTGCAATCTACTGATGTCTGGAAGATGTATCCCTTGCCTGCCTTCAAGTATTCTTCTGATGCAGGAAGATTCTGCCATCCGCCCTTGCCTTCGGTGGCTCTAATCTTACCGTCGTAATAGCGGAACACGAAGCTACCGCCACAGCTGATATTGCTGCGCTTGATATCGAACGGGAAGCAGAAGAAATGCCAGCGGTTTGCCTTCACAGTGATGTCGATATAGAGTTTCTTTGCATCAACATTGGCACTTGCTATGATAGATGCCCAGTTACTACCGTCGCCTTTCAGGTGAATCTCGTCGGAAGTCTGTGGTTTATCGCCCTCCACGATAAGTCCGCCACCAGGATTAACATCAATGTCCGGGTCGCCGTCAAAGCGTCCCTTGTCTTTCGAAGCACTGTTCTCATCGCTCAGTGTATATTCCTTATTGATATACATATATTTGTAAGGCTCATCAAACCACTCATAGTTGTCGTTGCGGAACTGGCTCCACTCCGTATTGTAATAGTAGTTTGTGTAGCTCTGTGTCGGCATGCAGAGATGTGCGTTTTCGTATGTCTTGCTGTCAAATGTGTTCTGGTCAATCTTTGTCGGCTCTACGGTATAGGTGTAGACTTTAGCGAGATTGTTGCAATAGTCGTATCTATTATTAGTTGATTATCAGTATTATACGCTCTAAACGGTAGAAAAGTGAC
>DAIOXG010000199.1:0-5426 GCA_036758085.1 Prevotella sp.
GAATAATAAGGATAATATTGGGATAGGACTTATAGGACGAATAAGACTAATAAGGAATTTGACAGAAACAAAAAGGGCGTTTGGGCTAAACACTCGAAGCGTTTGGGCTAAACGCCGGAAGCGTTTGGGCTAAACACTCGGGGCGTTTGGGCTAAACAGTCGAAGCGTTTGGGCTAAACGCCGGGAGTGTTTGATTGGAAAGAAGAAAGCCTTGAAGGGACGGTATAAGATTGTAATTTATTATACAAGGAAAAGGCTACTTCCACATTATACAAAAATTCCGAGTATGATAAAATAAGAATATTTACTATAAAACAAGAGAAAAGTTTGTGAGATTAATATAAAATTAGTAAATTCGCAGCAAAAAGAAACATAAAAATCGAGATATTATGATAGACTATTTCATTGGAAATCTATGGCAGCTATGGGCTTTAATTTCCATAATATGCCTTATTTTGGAATTAACGAATGGCGATTTTTTCATCATTTGCTTTGCAATTGGTGCAGCATTATCAGCATTACTATCAGCATTTGGCGTTTCATTCTATGCTGGTCTTGCTATTTTTGCTGTAACTTCAGTCTTAAGCATATTCTTTGTAAGACCATCGATGCTGAAATTTCTTCATAAAAATGAAGTTACAAGATTAAGCAATGCCGATGCATTAATTGGGCGCACAGGTACTGTAAGTGAAGAAATCCAAGGAGACGGTTACGGAAGAGTAGCTATAGACGGTGATGATTGGAAAGCGACCTCTTCTAATAGTCAAATGATAGCAAAAGGAGCAAGAGTAAAAATTATTGGAAGAGAAAGTATAATAATAACAGTAGAACCAATTTAAGTAGATAGAAAAGCTTAACATGTTTAATTTTAAATTAATACGCTTATGAATATTGGATTTTATGTATTAGTGGCAATAGTACTATGTGCCCTAATTTTAGTAAAGAAAAGTTTGGTAATAATTCCACAGTCGGAAACGAAAATAATAGAAAGGCTTGGTAAATACTATGCAACATTAAAACCAGGAATCAATATTATAATACCTTTTATAGATAGGGCAAAACCTATAGTAACGATGAGCCGCGGCAGATACATGTATGCCACTTCAATAGACTTACGTGAACAGGTATATGACTTTGACAAGCAGAATGTGATTACGAAAGACAACGTGCAGACACAGATTAATGCGCTTCTGTATTTTCAGATAGTAGACCCGTTTAAGGCTGTATACGAAATCAGTAATCTTCCGAATGCTATAGAAAAGCTAACCCAGACAACTTTAAGAAATATCATCGGTGAGCTTGAGCTTGATCAGACTCTAACCTCTCGCGACACTATAAACACAAAACTTCGTGCAGTGCTCGATGATGCAACAAACAAGTGGGGAATAAAAGTAAACCGTGTGGAGCTTCAGGACATAACCCCACCAGAGAGTGTGCTTCAGGCAATGGAGAAGCAGATGCAGGCAGAACGCAACAAGCGTGCTACGATTTTGACAAGCGAGGGTCAGAAAGCTGCTGCCATTCTTAAATCAGAAGGAGAAAAGACTGCGATAATAAACAAGGCAGAGGCAGACAAGCAGATGGCAATACTGAATGCAGAAGGTGAAGCACAAGCCAAGATCAGAAGAGCCGAGGCGGAAGCGATTGCAATAGAGAAGATAACAGAAGCCGTAGGCAAGAGTACGAACCCGGCAAATTATCTTTTGGCACAGAAATATATACAGATGCTACAGGAAGTGGCAACCGGCGACAAGACAAAGACCGTTTACTTGCCATACGAGGCAACCAACCTTATGGGTAGTATCGGAGGAATAAAAGATCTATTCAAATCAGAATAAAAAAGTTATTTTAATAAGACAGGATGAAAATTTGTATAATAGTAGGTGCAAGACCGAACTTTATGAAAGTGGCTCCTTTAATACGAGCAATAGAAAAGTCAAATAAAGAGGGGAAAGCCATTAAATGCAGTCTTATTTATGCAGGCAGTAAAGACGACCCGACGCTTGAGGATACACTATTCTGTGATTTGGAAATGCGTAAACCAGACGTATACCTTGGAGTAGACTGCCAGAATCTGAATGAGCTGACAGGCAGAGTAATGTCAGAATTCGACAGATATCTGACGAACACACCGACAGATGTAGTAATAGTGGTAGACGATCTCGCCTCAACGATGGCAGCAGCAATCGTTACAAAGAAGCATGGCATAGCCCTTGCGCATCTTGTAGCCGGAACCCGTTCCTTTGACATAAAGATGCCGAAGGAAATAAACCGCTTGGTAATCGACGGACTGTCAGACTATCTGTTTACTGCCGGAATGAGCAGTAATAGCATTGTGAGTAGAGAAGGAGCAGAGTTGTCGCATGTATACGAAGTAGGAAACATACTAATGGACACGTTGCGTTTCAACCATAACAGAATGGTTAGACCGAAGATAATTGATACGCTGAACAGCGAAGACAAAGGTTACATAGTGTTCACCCTCAACCGAAAAGCTCTCATGGCAGACAAGAATAACCTTTCAGCCATGCTAAAAGCAATGAGTGAATCAGCAGGCAAAACGCCAATCATCGCCCCACTCCGAG
Source organism: Prevotella sp. (assembly GCA_036758085.1). Lineage (GTDB taxonomy): Bacteria > Bacteroidota > Bacteroidia > Bacteroidales > Bacteroidaceae > Prevotella. The sequence continues at coordinate 2,586 of DAIOXG010000199.1, forward strand.
AACCAGCAAAGACAGAAGTGGAGAAACTGACAAAAGGCATGATGAATATCCATACCACCACTCCCCTCTCCTATCTTGAGTTCGGTTACCTCACGGCAAATGCCAAAGGAATAATAACAGACTCAGGAAACGTGGCAGAAGAGGCGACATTCAACAATGTTCCATGCATTACTCTAAACAGTTATACGGAGCACATAGAAACAGTGAAGCAAGGTTCTAACATTCTCGTGGGCGAAGACCCAGAGAAGTTGGGGCAAGCAATAAAAGACATACAGTCGGGCAAATGGAAGAAGAGTACCTTGCCAGACCGTTGGGATGGCCGAACGGCAGAACGCATCGTTCATATTCTTTACGACATTAAGAAATAATTATAGATTTAAGAAGAATCCCCGAAGGAGCCATCCATTCGGGGATTTTTCTTATTTCATTAAATCCATCAAGACTGCAACCTTTCCTTAATATCATTCATTTTCATTCTCCTCTGAATAGAATAAGTACGCCCATTGTTTTCCAGATAATCGAATAAAGCAAAGGCCTTTTCGAGTAAGCCATCAGTTACAGGTTTACTTACCAAATAAGCCTCTTGATAATACAATTCGGCAAGCATCTCAATCTTAGCCATTCTCCTTTCATTATCGTCAATACCGGCAAACGACTTCAATACATCATCAATAGAAGCCACCTGATAAAAAGAATACGGCCCGACATATTTATCGTAAAGAGCAACAATCAGTTCCCTCCTGCTCTCCACCTCCTTCTTCTCGAGCATGCGTTCCAAAGCAGCCATAAACTCGCGAATCAGCCTTTGGATATAATCTCTCTGTAACATATTAAATACTTTTTATGAGCAAAATTAGCATAAATATAAATAATAACAAAAAAATAGTTACCTTTGCAGTATATTTTTATGCGAAAGCAACAAAAAGCCCAAATGATAAAGCAAAATATTATGGATAAAACAATTATTACCGTTGTAGGTAAAGACACAAAAGGCATAATTGCCAAAGTCTGCACATACCTTGCAGACAACAATGTGAATATTCTTGACATTTCCCAGACCATCGTACAGGAATACTTCAACATGATGATGATAGTAGACATGCAGGAGATGGAAAAACCGTTCGCAGAAATTGCTGACGAGCTTGCAAAACTTGGTGAAAGCATTGGAGTACAAGTAAAATGCCAGCGTGAAGAGATATTTGACATGATGCATAGAATTTGATTTGACACATTATTATATAATATATGATAAACATAAACGAAGTCATCGAGACAAACAAGATGATCGAGCAAGAGAACTTCGACGTTCGCACCATAACCATGGGCATAAGTCTCATGGACTGCGTGACCGACACCGTTGAAACGCTCTGCAAGAACATCTACGACAAGATAACAAACACAGCAAAAGACCTGGTAAAGACAGGCGAGGAAATATCAAAAGAATACGGTGTTCCTATTGTAAACAAGCGAATAGCAATAACTCCAATATCATTGGTCGGAGGTGCAGCATGCAAAAGTCCGGAAGACTATGTCAAGATAGCCCACACCTTAGACCGTGCGGCAAAAACGGTAGGAGTAAATTTCCTTGGCGGTTATTCAGCCATCGTGTCAAAGGGGATGAGTAAGAGCGACGAACTGCTGATACGTTCAATACCGCAAGCCCTTGCCGAGACCGACATAATATGTAGCTCAGTAAATGTAGGCTCCACTAAAACAGGAATAAACATGGATGCCGTGAAGCTGATGGGCGAAATCATAAAAGAAACGGCAGAATTGACAAAAGAGCGCATGTCGATAGGCTGCGCCAAGTTAGTCGTTCTTTGCAACGCCCCAGACGACAATCCCTTCATGGCAGGGGCCTTCCACGGAGTATCCGAAGCAGATGCCGTAATCAGCGTTGGTGTGAGCGGTCCTGGAGTAGTAAAATATGCTTTGGAACAAGTAAGGGGTGAAAACTTCGAAACCCTTTGTGAAACGATAAAGCGCACAGCATTCAAGATAACCCGAGTGGGACAACTTGTTGCGAAAGAAGCATCCCGTCGACTAAACATCCCGTTTGGCATCATCGACCTCTCGCTTGCCCCCACCCCAGCCATCGGCGACAGCGTAGCAGACATTCTGCACGAAATTGGCGTTGAATACCCGGGAGCACCAGGAACGACAGCCGCCCTTGCACTGCTCAACGACCAAGTAAAGAAAGGTGGAATAATGGCATCTTCATACGTTGGAGGTCTTAGCGGAGCTTTCATCCCTGTCAGCGAAGACCAAGGAATGATAGATGCAGTAGAAGCCGGAGCCCTATCAATAGAAAAACTGGAAGCCATGACCTGTGTATGCTCCGTAGGACTTGACATGATAGCAATACCTGGCGACACACCGAGCACAACAATTTCTGGAATAATTGCCGACGAGGCAGCCATAGGAATGATAAACCAGAAAACTACAGCAGTACGCGTAATACCTGCTGTAGGCAAGAGCATCGGCGACAAAGTAGACTTTGGCGGTCTGCTCGGTTACGCTCCGATAATGCGAGTAAGCCCATTCTCATGCGATGCATTCGTAAACCGTGGCGGTCGCATTCCAGCACCAATACATAGCTTCAAGAATTAAAAAAACTACAACAAAGTCCAACCTTGGAATGACAGAAAAACATCAAAGTCATTCCAAGGTTTTTTATTATAGTAAATGCAATGCCATAAAATAAAATATCACGTTTCACCTATTTTAATAACACATACCATAGACCTTATACAAAAATATTGTACCTTTGTAGCTTAATAAAACCATATTACAATGACAATATACAATAAGCTCATAGCATTGTCTATGCTTTTCGCAACA
>DAIOXG010000200.1:0-5402 GCA_036758085.1 Prevotella sp.
ATTCTGAAATATATGGATACCCACAAAGTAAATACAATACATTTCTCAACGCAGATAATAATAGTGCCGGGATATGATTACAAAATAGTAAAGATGCTCGTAACAAATTTTCATCAGCCACAGAGTACACTGCTACTTCTCGTAAGTGCCTTTCTACATGGCGATTGGAAGAGAATATATGATTTCGCCCTTGCCCATGACTTCAGATTTTTGAGCTATGGAGACAGTTCACTGCTGATTCCGGAGTAAAGAAACAAATCATGGCGAACAGGAGCGATAAAATAAACAGAAAAAAATAGAAGCAATATGAAAATAGGAGATAAAGTACGATTCTTGAGTACAACAGGAGGAGGCGTTATAGCTGGTTTCCAGAGTAGCAGCATAGCCCTCGTAGAAGATGAAGACGGTTTTCAGATACCGACGATGGTAAACGACCTCGTTGTCGTAAATGACGATAAGCAGGCGACAACAGTTCAGAAAATGATACCAGCTCAGGACAATGATTACAACAAGCGACAGATAAAGAAAGAAAATGCCGTACATAACGACGAGATCCTCGACAAGGTGAACATCGACACACATATCCATGTAGTAGAGCGTGCTGGTTCAGAGTCGGTAAATATGTATTTAGGATTTGTTCCTCAGGACAAGAAACAGATAAGTAACACAAAGTTCCACCTTTATGTAATAAACGACAGCAACTATTTCCTGTCGTACACCTATTCCTTGTTCGATGGCAAGTCATGGAGTCTCCTGTCGCACAACGAGCTGGAGCCAAACACAAAGCTCCTGATTTCAGAGGTAAGTATAGAAGAAGTGGCAGATTTCAAAAACGGAGCAATCCAGCTCACTTCATATAAAGTAGGCAAGCCATATCAGTTGCAGCCCACACTTGACGTAAGACTTCGCATAGATCCCGTAAAGTTCTATAAACTACATACATTCCGCGAGAATGACTTCTTCGATGAAGATGCTCTCGTCATTCCAGTAGTAGAAAATGGAGTGGCAGTGAAGGAGCTGACAATCGACAGCGACCAGTTGAAGGAAAAGATGCTTGAAAAGCAGAAGATAGACGTAACCGCTCCAGCACGTAAGGACAGCAGTAAGAAGCGCGACAACAACGAACCGCTCGTTATAGACCTACATGCCACAGAGCTGCTCGATACCACAGCAGGGATGTCGAATGCCGACATCTTGAATTATCAGCTCGATGTTTTTCGCAAGACAATAGAAGAGTTCAAGAAAAACAAAGGTATGAAAATTATCTTCATCCACGGAAAAGGCAACGGCGTTTTGCGCAATGCCGTTATCCACGAGTTGAAGTACAGATACAAGAGCTATACTTACCAAGATGCTTCATTTCAGGAATATGGATATGGAGCGACACAAGTAACAATCCACTAAACTCCATTTATGCAGAACGGATTGATAAAAGTAGCCTCGGCTATTCCGGCAGTAAAGGTAGCAAACTGCCAATATAACATAGAGCAGATAGAATCAATGGTGGTAAGTGCTGACAAGGAAAACGTGGAAGTCATCGTTTTCCCGGAATTGTCAGTAACGGGATATTCATGTCAGGATCTTTTCCGTCAGAGGATACTTCTCGAAGAAGCAGAAAAAGCTATTGTCGATTTGCTTGAGAAGACGTGCGACTTAGATATAATAGCAATAGTCGGCGCCCCGGTCGTTGCAGGCGATTTGTTGTTGAACAGTGCTGTTGTCGTGCAAAAAGGAGAGATACTCGGCATCGTTCCGAAAACATATCTCCCCAATTATAGTGAATTTTACGAAAAGCGCTGGTTCGCATCCTCGCAAGACCTAAAGTCGACAGACATCCGTTTTGCAGGAAAAGCGATTACCGTAGATTCAACTCCGAAAATATTCCGTACACCGGATGGCGTAAGTTTCGGAATAGAAATCTGTGAAGATGTATGGGCACCGGCTCCTCCAAGCAATAGACTGGCACTTGCAGGGGCAGAACTGATCTTCAACCTGTCGGCAAGTGACGAGTTAATAGGAAAACATGCCTATCTCGAAACACTGATAAAGCAGCAGAGTGCTCGCACGATAACAGGATATATCTATAGCAGCTGCGGTTTCGGCGAGAGCACACAGGATGTAGTGTACGGAGGAAATGCCTTTATCTGCGAGAATGGACAGATGATAGAAAAGGCAGAGAGATTCTCTCTAAATCCGCAGATGACAGTAACACAAGTCGATGTAGAGAAACTGCGTAACGAGCGGAGAGCAAACAGTACGTATGTGAGTGCCCAGAAAAACTGTTCGGCAGACTATATAGAAACAATGCCTGTAAGAGAACGCGATTTTGAACTTATAAGGACTTATAATCCGTTACCGTTCATCCCAAAAACGTCAGACATGAATTCAAGCTGTGGAGAGATATTCTCAATACAGATGATGGGACTTGCCAAGCGACTTGTACATACAAACTGCAAGACAGTAGTTGTGGGAATAAGTGGCGGACTGGACAGTACGCTCGCACTTCTCGTATGCGTAAAGACATTCGACAAACTTTCACTTCCCCGTAAGGGAATTTTTGGTGTAACAATGCCAGGCTTCGGTACGACAGACAGAACACATGACAATGCCGTGGCACTGATGGAAAGTCTTGGCGTTTCACAGATGGAGATAAATATCTCATCAGCCGTGATGCAGCATTTCAGCGACATCCAGCATGATGCTAAAGTGCATGATGTAACCTATGAAAATTCCCAGGCAAGAGAGCGTACGCAGATACTTATGGATTTGAGCAATAAATTAGGAGGTCTTGTAATAGGAACAGGAGACTTGTCAGAACTTGCACTCGGATGGGCGACATACAATGGCGACCATATGAGTATGTATGGTGTAAACTGCAGTATTCCGAAGACACTCATCAAACATATGGTACGCCATGTTGCAGAAAACGAAGTTGAAGGAAAGGCAAGAGAAACTCTGCTCGACATAATAGACACCCCGATAAGTCCGGAGTTAATACCGGCAGACGACAAAGGAAATATTTCGCAGAAGACAGAAGATCTCGTCGGACCATACGAACTCCACGATTTCTTCCTTTACCATTTCCTCCGTTTCGGTTTCCGTCCTTCAAAGTTGTTTATGCTCGCAAAGAAAGCTTTTGACGGAAGTGACGATAGGGTGGGGAAATACGATGGCGATGTTATAAAGCATTGGCTAAGAGAATTTACGCGTAGATTCTTCAACCAACAGTTTAAACGCTCTTGTCTGCCAGACGGACCGAAAGTAGGAAGTGTCAGTCTGAGTCCGCGTGGTGACTGGCGAATGCCGTCAGATGCAGACAGTACGATATGGCTTAAAGAAATAGACAAATTATAAAACTATCGTGTTTTGAGAAAGAAATACAATATAAACGTCAATTCTGCGTTATGTATCTGATGAAATATATAAAAACAATACTTTTTGTAGCGGTAGCAATAATGCTTGCGGTTAGTTGCAGCGATGATGACTCGTTCAGCAACTCGCCAAGCAATTTGCTAACTTTCTCTTCGGATACCATAAAGATGGATACCGTGTTCTCAAAAGTTCCTACAAGCCGTAAGTCGCTGTGGGTATACAACAAATCGGGTGACGGTATACGTTGTACAAATGTGCGCCTTGCCAACGGCGAGCGTTCCGGTTTCAGAATTAACGTAGATGGAACCTATCTCAGTAAAGAATCAGGTTTTCAGACTTCAGATGTAGAGATAAGGAACAAGGACAGTATATTCGTGAATATAGAGCTGACTTCACCGCGTAACAACAAGATTGGTCCTGTATTTATGGAAGACAATCTTGTATTTACCCTCGAGAGCGGAGTGGAGCAGAAAATAAACCTCAATGCCTATTCGTGGGATGCAGATATCGTAAAGAATCTAAGAATAAAAGGAGATACTGTCATTTCCTCCGATCGGCCAATCGTGGTTTATGGAGGAATGAGAGTAGACAGCTTTGCCACGGCACGCATTGGGCCGGGAACCACACTCTATTTCCATTCAGGGGCAAAACTCGATGTCTATGGACGGCTCTTGGCAGAAGGAACAGCAGATAAAAACATTATTTTCAGGGGAGACCGTACAGACCGTATGTTTGACTATCTCCCGTATGACATGGTAAGCGGACAATGGAACGGAATACATTTCCACAGTTCATCATATGAAAATATGATGACTTATACCGATACCCACAGTACGTTTAACGGAATAGTTTGCGACTCCTCTGACGTAAGTAAACTAAAGCTCGCATTGTATAACAGTACAGTGCACAACTGTCAAGGTTACGGACTGAAAAGCGTGAACAGTGTGGTGGATGTCAGGAACTGTCAACTTACCAATACCCTCAATGACTGTGTGGCAATATATGGCGGCGGGGCGATGTTGCTCAACTGTACCATAGCACAGTTCTATCCGTTCGATTCAAACCGTGGGGCTGCCTTGCGCTTCGCAAATGGTATCGAAGACGAGAACGGCAAGCACGACTATCCGTTATATCAGATGGACTGCTTGAATTCCATCGTAACAGGATATGCCGACGATGTCGTTATGGGAGTAGTCCAAGATTCGACCGTGGCATACTCTTACAAGTTTGTGAACTCGATATTGAGGACAGATTCTCTTGACGACAGTGAAAAAATAAAGAATGTCATTTGGGAAAATGCAGACTCCGTACAGATAGATACCGTGTCGGGAGGCGAGAAGAACTTCCGTCTTGTTGATGCTTCAAAGCAACATTATGATTTCCATTTAAGCAAGAAGTCAAGAGCGATAGGGGCGGCATCAAAGGAAAGCGGATATCAGGAACCGTTAGACCGTGACGGAAGGAAACGCGATGACGAACCGGATATGGGATGCTACGAGTATGTGGAGGAGACAAAAGAATGATTGTTAAACCTTAATATATATAATTATGGAAAAAGTAAATGTTTTCTCAGATATCAGACTTTGTCAGATGGATGAGCTCGCCAGTGAGGATAAAGTATTGGTAGAGACGGCAATGCAGGCAACAGACAATTCGTATTCTCCGTATTCCAAATTCCGTGTCGGCGCAGCCGTTAGACTTGCTGGAGGAAAGGTGGTAATGGGGGCTAATCAAGAAAATGCAGCATTTTCCGTTACGATATGTGCCGAGCGTTCTGCCATCTTTGCCGCTCAGGCAAATTATCCGGACAAGGCAATTGTGAGCATAGCTATAGCAGCAAGAAACGAAGACGGTTTTACACAGGAGCCAGTGTCGCCATGCGGCTCGTGTCGCCAGGCGATGGTCGAGATAGAACAGAGATATTCGCAGCCGCTGCATATTTTGCTTTACGGCAAGAAAGGCATTTATGTGATGGATTCAATAAGTAATCTTATGCCATTGTCGTTTACCGACATGAAATGATCTTAAAT
>DAIOXG010000201.1:0-5381 GCA_036758085.1 Prevotella sp.
ATTGGTCCTTCTCCAGGTGTTTGCCTCCAGCCAAACTGAAGTGCAGCACTGGATATGCCTGCCACTCCTTCTCCAGTTTTTCGATGGCAAGTCCCTCGAAGAGGTCTTTACGCCCCTCGAAATAACTACGGAATGTGGACACAAGTAAAGACTTACCGAAACGGCGCGGACGGCTCAAGAAGAAAAACTTGCCATCGGTATGCGTCATACGATACACGTATTCCGATTTGTCGATATAGAGATTGTCTAATCTACGAATCTCCTCAAATGTCTGTATGCCTATTGGATATAATTTTCTTGCCATAGCGTTTTTTGTTCTGTTTGGGATCCTTGACAGCCATTAAATGAATTATATTGCAAACTTACAACATTTTTTCGATAAAGACAAGTATCGGGCGGTATATTATATGATGAAATTAGCGTTGCGCATCATCCACAACTTCCAGGAAACTGCGGTCTATCTCGATGGTGGCGCCACTGATGTACTTTATTTCGTTGCCGATGAGGACTTTCTTGCCAGATGTGCGCTGGACGTATGCCTCAAGGCCTGCCATCTTGCCTTCGGTGATGCGCACGCGCTGCCCTTTTCGTAATGGTCCGGTGCATGGGGTGGCGGGAATGTCGGGATTCTCTATAAGACGGCGGTAGTCGTCGAGCTCCTTGTCGCGTATGCGGTAGATATCGCGGTGGCCGGGCATGGTGAGCATCTTGTATACATCGGATCGGAAACGGATGGTGTCGAGATGCTTGGGACTGACACGGCAGAAGATGAATGTGGATAGCAATACTTTCTCCTTGGTTCTTCGCTTATTGCTTCGCTTGTCGATGTATACTATTTTCTGCATGGGCACCCAATACTCAAACCAGATTTTCTTTTGACGGAAAAAACTTGAGATGGCCTCGCCTATGGTATTCTCGCAATTGCATCTTACTACGGCGACATACCAGCCTGCATCATTGGGCATTTTAAGCTCGATTTGTACCTCTGGAACCTTGTTTTGGGGATTTTTTGATACGGCTTCGCCGTCGTCCCCCATCTTAGGGGCCGGAACCTGATTGCCTATTTTTGTCACGTCCATTTCTTAACTGAATAAGAGTTCGTTTTCGCTGTTGTTACTCTGTGCCTCTTCGTAAGAGATACAGAAAACGTTGCAAAAATACGAAAAAATATTGAGAATAAGGGAATTATGAGTGTTAAAAAGTTTAATCCGCGAAACAGTTTTAGTTTATATATATTCCAATCGTTTTTTATTCAAAAATCTTATATTTATTCAAAAGCCAAAGAAAAAAACAATTTTTTTTTCGTGTTATAAGCAAAGATTTGCTACGTTCAAGGATTTTTCTTAACTTTACACTCGAATAAAGAAATTGGCATAATATATGAAAAGGAAACTCTATCCTATAGGAATACAGACTTTTGAACGCATCCGCAAAGAGGACAAATTTTACGTTGACAAGACGGAGTATGTTTATAGAATGACACATACAGACGGCACGTACTTCTTTCTGAGCCGCCCGCGGCGGTTCGGCAAGTCGTTGCTCGTGTCTACTTTCCAAAGCTACTTTGAGGGGAGAAAGGAACTCTTCGAAGGACTTGCTCTTGGAAATCTGGAAAAGGAGTGGACGGAATATCCGGTGTTGCATTTCGACATGAGTTTGGGAAAACACATGGAGAAAGACCAACTTGAACGGTATTTAGGAAGCAGGTTGGAAGAGAAAGAAAGAACATGGGGTATAGCATCGCCTTCTGTCGATGCAAACGACCGACTAACAGCGCTCATAGAAGCAGTATATCAACAGACTGGCAAACAGGTTGTTATACTCATCGACGAGTATGATGCTCCGCTACTCGACGTTGTGCATGAGGAAGATAGTCTTGACGCATTGCGAAATGTGATGCGCAATTTCTACAGTCCATTGAAAGGCTGCGAGAAGATGCTGCGTTTCGTGTTCTTGACGGGCATTACAAAATTCTCACAACTCAGCATATTCAGCGAGCTGAACAATATAAAGGATGTCAGCATGGACGAAGAATATGCCGGTATCTGCGGAATAACGAAAGAGGAACTGCTGTCGCACATGGATTGCGACATAAACATCCTTGCCGGAAAACTCGGGCTGACACACGACCAGACTATTATAAAGTTGAAGGAGCGTTACGATGGTTATCATTTCGCATGGCCGTCGCCAGACGTATTCAATCCGTTCAGCCTGTTCAACTGCTTTGCCGACCGAAAGTTCGACTCCTACTGGTTCGGCTCCGGCACTCCAACATATCTGCTCAACATGATGCGCAAATTCGACTTTACGCCTATTGACCTCGGCGAGCAAATCGAGGCTGGAAAGGACGATTTTGATGCTGCAACAGAGACGATGACTACTATCATACCTCTGCTATACCAGAGCGGATACATCACTATCAAGGATTACGACCCGGAAACGGAACTCTATACTCTCGGACTGCCGAACAAGGAGGTGAAAATCGGTCTCTACCGCAGTTTGCTGCCACACTATCTTGCCAAGCAAACGGCTATGGGAAACACTACCATTGCAAAGATGTCGGTGATGATAAAACGCGGACAGATTGACGATGCACTAACGCTATTCAACAAGTTCCTCGCCACCGTGCCATACTGCAACAACACCGACTATGAGGGGCATTACCAGCAACTGATGTACATCGTATTCGCCCTGCTCACCAACTTCCGCATAAACGTGGAGCAGCATACGGCTAAAGACAGGACTGACATCACGATGGAGACCGACGACTTTGCATACATCATCGAACTGAAATTTGCCGGCTCGGCACAGAAAGCATTGGAACAAATCAATAGCCAGCGTTATGCCGATGCCTTTGCCTTGCAGGACAAAAAGGTGGTGAAGGTCGGAATAAACTTTGAGGTGACGGATGGTGTGTGCGGGATTGAGTGGAAAAGAGAACTATAAATAGAACAGAATAAAGAAAAATAAGAAACATATTAGAATGAACAAAAGATTTATCATTGCGAGCATGATGCTCGCTGCCGTGTCGATGAACATGTCGGCACAGCAAAAAAGTGGAGGCATCTCACAGAAGATGCTTCAGGAAATAAAGAGTTCTCAGTCGAATGGCGCTGCCGACAAGGCTTTGTTTAACGCCATCGCATCTAACTCTATCAACAATCTGGCACAGAACTTTGCCACTGCCGGCGAACTCGACACGCATTTCAGCGTGGAGACAAAGAGTCAGAGCATTACCGACCAAAAGCAAAGCGGCAGATGCTGGATGTTCAGCGGTTTCAACGTTATCCGCGGCAACTTCGCCCAGGAGAGCGACTCGCTGTCGGTGGAACTCTCTCAGGACTATCTCTTCTTCTACGACCAGCTGGAGAAGGCTAACCTCTTCTTGCAGGGTATAATAGACTGTGCCAACAAACCGATGGACGACACCCGCGTTCAGTTCTTCTTCAAGAACCCTATCAACGACGGCGGTACGTTCTGCGGCGTTGCCGACTTGACGGAGAAGTATGGCTTGGTGCCGAAGAGCGTAATGCCGGAGACTTTCTCTGCCGAGAACACAAGCAAGATGGCATCGCTCGTGTCGTCTAAGCTGCGCGAATACGGACTGAAACTGCGCAAGATGGTTGCCGGCAAGAAGTCAAATCAGGCCATCCAGACTGAAAAGACCAAGATGTTAGGCACCATTTACCACATGCTGAAGCTCACTCTCGGCGAACCGCCTACGGAGTTCACCTATGCCTTCAAGGATAAAAAGGGAAAGAGTCTTGAGGCAAAGAAATATACTCCCCGCGAGTTCTTCAAGACTCTCACCGGAAAGGAGACTCTGAACGGCACTTTCATCATGGTGATGAACGACCCGCGCCGCGAATATTACAAGACTTACGAGGTGGACTTCGACCGCCACACTTACGACGGCCACAACTGGAAATACCTCAACCTTCCGATGGACGAGATAGCAAAGCTCGCCATCGCCTCGCTGAAGGACGGCAAGAAGATGTACAGCTCATACGATGTGGGCAAATTCCTCGACCGCAAGCGCGGCTACTGCGACGTGAACAACTTCGACTATGCTTCGCTCTTCTCTACCACCTTCCCGATGACAAAGGCTGAGCGCATCTCTACCTTCGACAGCGGTTCAACCCATGCCATGACGCTCACCGCCGTAGACCTCGATCAGCAGGGCAACCCTGTGAAATGGAAAGTAGAAAACAGTTGGGGTGCTGCCTGGGGACAGAAGGGCTGTATCATCATGACAAACGAGTGGTTCAACGAATACATGTTCCGTTTGGTTGTAGACAAGAAATACGTATCCGACAAACTGCTGAAACTCTCTGAGCAGAAGCCAGTAATGGTGATGCCTGAGGATCCGCTCTTTGGCGAGGACGACTAAAAAACGAGGAAATCGGGACAGTCTTGCAATTGCAAGCTCGTCCCGATTTTTATCTTTATATTCAAGTTTTACATTTAGATAGAACAAAGAAAATTCTATCTTCTGTCAGGAATTCACTCCGTCTACAATCTCATGCAGTCTGCCTATCAAATAAAATACAGATAATTATCAAACTGTCGTCCGAATTCATTTACAACAGTCGTTTTGCCAACCTGCCTGGCTCCTCTAAGGATTAGCGGTTTATGATTTTTGTCACGCTTCCAGCATTCCAGTTTTTCTGAAATTTTTCGTTTGAACATAATTTGCTTATTATTTGCTATTCTGCTGCAAATATACGCTTTTTGTTGCAAATCAGGGCAACAGCATAAAACGCACATATAAAAGAAACATGTAAATATGAAAATATCGGTCAAAATATTTGGTTTTTACCATAGAAAGCAGGGGAGGCGGGGGAGGGGAAAAACTAAATCCGAAAAACTTAAAAGAATAAGGCGTAAGAAAGGGTACAAAAAAAATCCTTCACCGCAAACGTCAATGTATCAACGCATTACGCTCCCGGTGAAGGATTTTATGATTTTATAAAATAAAAGTTTATCCGTAGATGATGTTACCGTTCTCGTCGCGGTTCTCATCGATAAACGACTTGTTGTACTGTGTCATACCGCGCAGCGACATACCCATGCTTGAGAATCCGCCGTCGTGGAAGAGAGTCTGCATGGTAACCTTCTTTGTGAGGTCGGAGAACATAACCACGCAGTAGTCGGCACACTCGTCGGCGCTGGCATTGCCCAGAGGCGACATGCGGTCGGAGAAGTCATACAGTCCGTCGAATCCCTTGATACCGCTGCCGGCAGTGGTGAAGGTAGGCGACTGCGAGATGGTGTTGATGCGCACGTGCTTCTCGCGGCCATAGATATAACCGAAGCTGCGGGCGATAGACTCGAGCAGCGACTTAGCGTCAGCCATATCGTTGTAGCCGAAGAATGTGCGG
>DAIOXG010000202.1:0-5370 GCA_036758085.1 Prevotella sp.
ATGATATATAAAAACGTTGAAAAAATGTAAATATTCTTACTTTGGAAAATGCAGTTTTTTGCAGTCAGCCTTGACTTACTATATTTTTGCAGTAAATTGCAGTCCGCTGCGATTTATAATATATCTTTTATCTGATGTAAAATTCGGATAAACGGCTCAATCGGAAAGTTCCGTAGAGCCTACAAATATCAAATCAGGCCAGAGTGCGCAATCTTGGCAGGATATCTTTATAGGTTAGTTCACCGTGATAAAGACGGTCGAACGACCTGCGACGAGATACCCTTACCTTGCTGCGCTCTTTTTGGCTTTGCGGGTCTGCGTGTGTCTTAAACGCAGACCTTTTTATATTCTGCCATGATTGCCCTCCGGCACAGGAGGTAAATCATGAAAATCAAAATGCGCTACGACAACACCTATCAGACTCTTGAAGTCGATGCCGAGAAAATGTGGGTCAGCCTGTCGCTTGAGGCTGGGGCGAACATTACGCAGGAGGAAAAGGAACAGCTTATTCAGGATAAGGTTGAGGAGATATACAATAAACCGGAATACAATAGCTGGCATAAGTTGGACAGGCATCGAGGTGAACCTAAAAGAACGTTTAGAAAAGACGATGAAGAGGCAGATAACAGCGATGGGCTCGACCTTATTCCCGATTATTCCGACGAGGAGCGGCGTGAACGTAAGGAAAATTACGAAGATGTGTGTCAGAAATTGCGTTCTCTGTTGAAACCCGAATACGCAGATGTCATTATCGCAGTCATTCTCGACGGCAACACTCCCGAAGAATACGCTGCTGAAATAGGGGTACATAAGGATACAGTCTACAAGCGCCTTCAGCGTGCAAAAAAGAAATGCGCAAAAATCTGGTGAACTGTCCAATCCGGCAGTTCGTCGTGGCTATTAGGCAGAGGGTAACCTCAAGATTTTTATTAGGAGGTCATTTTTATGTATGACATGAAGATTTATGAGAATTCGGAATTTGGCTCTGTGCGTACTCTTTCCTTAGATGGCATACCTTATTTCGTTGGAAAGGACGTAGCTGAAATTCTAGGTTACAGTAATACCAAGGACGCTATTTCAGTTCATGTCGATGAGGAGGACAAGCGTGTAATTCAAAGGTCGGAAAATACGACCTTTGAAATTCCGAATCGGGGCTTAACTGTTATCAACGAAAGCGGTATGTACAGCTTAGTTCTTTCCAGCAAGCTTCCGAATGCGAGAAAGTTTAAGCGCTGGGTAACAAATGAGGTACTCCCGGCAATCAGGAGGCACGGCGTATACGCTGTGGACGAGCTTCTTGAAAACCCGGATATGCTGATAGCCGCCCTTACCGAACTGAAAGCGGAGCGTGAACATAGAGAACTGCTTGAGCACACGGTAGCTGTGCAGAATCAGCAGATTTCCGAGATGAAGCCCAAGGCATCGTACTACGATGTCGTACTTAACTGCAAGGATCTTGTCGCAATTTCAACTATCGCAAAGGATTACGGCTGGAGCGCAAATCGAATGAACCGTTATCTTTACGAAAAAGGTGTTCAGTTTAAGCAAGGTAATAAAATCTGGCTGCTTTATCAGAAGTACGCCGAAAAAGGGTACACCAGCACAAAGACTCACAGTTATACTGGTAATGATGGAACTGTTCATACTAGGGTACACACCTATTGGACACAGCAGGGCCGACTGTTTATTTATGGACTTCTCAAAGAGAATGATATACTGCCAATTATGGAACGGGAGGTCAGCGTTGAAGATTGACATTTACAATTCCGAACGCTATTATGATCCGACGCCGTATGCAGCACTAACCAGCATTCTGAACCAGGAGGAGGCTGCTCTCAGGGCAGCCGCTCCGGGTGGCGATGGGTTTAGACCTGTTATTTATGTATGCAGCCCTTATTCCGGGAATATTGAAGAGAATGTATGTAACGCAAGACGGTATTGCCGTTTTGCGTTGGAAAGCCGGACTATTCCGATTGCGCCGCATTTGCTATATCCGCAGTTCATGAATGATAGCGACCCTGCGGAGCGGTATCTCGCAACACATACCATAAATTATGTTTTGCTCGGAAAATGCCGTGAGCTGTGGGTGTTCGGCGATGTTATCACAGAGGGAATGGAGTCTGAAATAAGGCTTGCAAAGCGCTGGGATAAGACTATTCGCTATTTCACAAGTGAACTAAAGGAGGTCAAAAGATGAATTTCACACTCTATACAGCAAATTGCGTTGGGAATCCGCAGAACAATTTGTATCCGAACAGACTTGTAATCAGCAATGCAGATGATATGAGAGCGGCTGTTGTCTACGATCATGTGTGCGCAGAATTCAGAAATTCTCGTCGTAATAATTATGATTTTCTTTCTTCCGATAATATCCCGATGGACTGCGACAACGACCACTCGGACAACCCGAACGACTGGGTTACACCGCTTGAAGTGGCTATGGCTTTTCCGGGTGTGGAATTTGTGGTAGTTTACAGCCGCAATAATATGCTGCCGAAAAACGGAAAGTCACCTCGCCCGAGGTTTCATGTGTACTTCCCAATTCCGCTGATAACAGATGCTGCTGCATACACAGCCTTGAAAAAGCGCATTGCGGCTGAGTTTCCGTACTTCGACAAGAACGCTCTCGACAGCGCAAGACTGATTTTCGGAGTATCAAATCCGCAGGTAGAAATTTTCAACGGCAATATGTCTATTGTAGATTTCCTTGATAACGCGAATTTTGAGCAGTGGGACAACGATAGCGCGCTTGTACCCGAGGGCAGCCGCAACAGCACTATGTCGCATTATGCGGGGCGCATTATAAAGCGGCTCGGAAACACAGACGAAGCGTATCGTCAGTTTTTGAAACAGGCCGAAAAATGCAACCCTCCGCTTGATGATTCGGAGCTTCAGACAATCTGGAACAGCGCCGTTAAGTTCGGCAAAAAGGTAGCAAAGCAGGACGGCTATATTCCTCCCGAGCAGTATAATTCGGGATTTAATCTCAAACCCGAAGATTATTCTGACATTGGACAGGCTAAAGTCCTCGCCCGTGAGTATGGCGGCGAGCTCGTTTTCACGGACGCAACAGACTATATGCGCTATGACGGTGTCCGTTGGGCAGATTCAAAGCAGCTTGCAGTCGGCGCTTGCGAGGAGTTTCTCGACAAACAGCTTAACGAGGCAAAAACCGCTCTGGAAAAGGCGCAGCAGGCTCTTATAAAATCGGGAATTGACAAGGAAACTGTAATGTCCGGCGGCAAGGCGCTTGAAAAGTCAATAGACGAAAAGAGCGATAAAGCCTTTGCAGAGTATATGATGGCGCTTGTGTATAAGTCTTTCGTTATGAAACGCAGGGATATGAAGTATATCACTTCCGCGTTGCAGGCAGCAAAGCCCATGCTATTGCGGGATATTAAGGATTTCGATTCGCAGGAATTTCTGCTTAACACTCCCGCAGCTACATACGATTTGCGAACCGGGACAAGTTCGGAGCACTCCGCAGACAATCTCATAACCAAGGTGACTGCTGTATCTCCCGGTGACAACGGTATGGATATCTGGCTTGAAGCCGTGAACAGCTTTTTCTGCGGCGATGCCGAGCTTATCGAGTATGTTCAGCAGATAGTCGGGCTTGCGGCAATCGGAAAAGTGTACATGGAAGCTCTGATTATTTCCTACGGTGATGGTCGCAACGGTAAGAGTACGTTCTGGAACACGATTGCGAGAGTTCTCGGTTCGTACAGCGGCAGTATATCCGCCGATGCCCTCACGGTTGGCTGTAAGCGAAATGTCAAGCCTGAAATGGCTGAACTTAAGGGAAAGCGACTGGTCATTGCCGCAGAACTTGAGGAGGGTATGCGGCTTAATACTTCAGTGGTAAAGCAGCTGTGTTCCACCGATGAAGTTTCCGCAGAAAAGAAATACCGCGATCCATTCAGATATACTCCCACGCACACGCTTGTGCTGTACACAAATCATCTCCCGAGAGTCGGAGCAAATGACGAGGGTACATGGCGCAGGCTTATCGTCATACCGTTCAATGCGAAAATCGAGGGCAATAATGACATCAAAAATTATGCGGATTACCTTGCGGAAAAGGCAGGCGGCGCTGTGCTTTCTTGGATCATTGAGGGAGCGAAAAAGGTAATTGAATGCAATTTCAAGTTGAAAATTCCGAAGTGCGTCAGTGAAGCAATAGCACATTATCGGGAAAATAATGACTGGCTTTCCATGTTCATTGATGACTGTTGCGAGGTTGACCCATCATATACGCAGAAGTCCGGCGAGCTTTACCAGGAGTACCGGGCATACTGCGCAAGGACAGGAGAATACACGAGAAGCACCACGGATTTCTATACCGGGCTTGATACCGCAGGATTTGAAAAACGAAAATCCAAAACAGGCATTATGGTCTACGGAATCCGCTTGAAATCTGACTTTATAGCAGATTGAAACCATAAGGGTGCAGGTCGGTGAAGGTCTTAGTATAAAATCCCCTTTAGGGCTGTTTTAATGACAAAAAATACCTTATAGAGAGTTTTATGAAATGAGGTTCACCGACCTGCACCATTGAAGAACAAGGAGCAGAAAATGCGTGAGATACAGATAGAACAGAAGCTGGCGCAGGCGGTCAGAAAAAGCGGCGGTATGTGTCTTAAATTCGTGTCATCAAATTTTGATGGAATGCCGGACAGGCTGATACTTGTCCCGGGCGGTAAGATTGCTTTTGCCGAACTGAAAGCGCCCGGCAAAAAGCCGCGTCCCCTGCAAATCGCAAGGCACAAAGTATTGATGAGACTTGGTTTTCGTGTGTACATAATCGACCGCATGGAGCAGATAGGAGCGGTACTTGATGAAATACAGTCCACATGATTATCAGCGGTATGCCGCCGAGTTCATAATTGCTCACCCCATTTCAGCGCTTCTGCTGGATATGGGTCTTGGAAAGACCTCGATTACGCTAACGGCGATAAACGACCTGCTTTTCGACAGCTTTGAAGTGCATAAAGTGCTTGTAGTAGCCCCGTTGCGTGTAGCACGAGATACATGGAGCGCTGAAATCGAAAAGTGGGAGCATTTGAAAAATCTGCGGTACAGCGTGGCTGTGGGTACAGAGCGAGAGCGGATTTCGGCGATCTCCACTCCTGCTGATATCTACATCATCAATCGAGAGAATATTCAGTGGCTTGTAGAAGAAAGCGGTCTGATATTTGATTTCGATATGGCGGTAATTGACGAACTGAGTTCATTCAAGAACCATCAGTCAAAGCGGTTCAGAGCTTTCACGAAAGTTCGACCGAAGCTGAAACGGATAGTCGGGCTTACGGGTACTCCAGCCGGAAACGGTCTGATGGACTTATTCGCAGAATTCAAACTGCTGGATAT
>DAIOXG010000203.1:0-5358 GCA_036758085.1 Prevotella sp.
AGTATTTTTGTGCTCAGTTAATGACTAATTAATACAATACTTATTTTAAACAAAAACATATACAACAATGAGAATTACATTGTCCAGCACGGTTCTTGCCAACCGGCTCATCGCATTACAGAAAGTACAAAACAGCAAGAATTCACTACAAATTCTTGAATGCATCCTTTTTGAAGTAAACAATGGCAAGCTTCAGCTCACAGCTTCAGACAAAGAGAATGAAATGAAGATTGACATACAGCTCGACGAGTGTGATGTAAACGGTAGATTTGCCATTAGCAGCAAGACTATTACAGACGCCGTTAAAGAATTGCCTGAGCAGCCAATAACAATAGAAATAGACGAGAATACATATTCTGTAAAACTGCTCTTCCAAAACGGAGATTACAAATTTACAGCACAAAATGCTGACGAATTTCCACAAAGCCAGGAAATACAGGAGAACGCCAACACCATTAAGATTTCATCGGATGTATTGCTCGAAAATATTACAAGAACAATTTTTGCAACTGCAAACGATGAAATAAGACCGGTAATGAACGGTATCTACTTTGACCTTACACCAGAGGCTCTTTCCATTGTGGCAACTGACGGACACAAAATGGTTAGGAACAAGATATTAACCATCAACGGACAAGAGGCGGCATCATTCATACTGCCAAAGAAACCTGCTGGCATCCTAAAGAACACTCTTGCACATGACGATTCAGAAGTGGAGATTAAGTTTGACGACAGAAATGCAGAAGTATTGTTTGGTGACTACACCTTGAAATGCAGACTCATTGAAGGCAGGTACCCGAACTACAACTCTGTAATTCCGACCAACAACCCGTATGAGCTGAATATCGACAGAAAAACTTTGGCTGGCTCCGTAAGGAGAGTATTGCCTTTCGCAAGCGAAAGTAGCCAGCTCGAAAGGCTGCATCTGACAAACGGAGAAGTGGAAGTGTCTGCTGAAGACCTCGACTTCTATACCAGCGCCAAGGAAAGCATCGTATGCGACTACAATGGAAATACAATGAACATCGGATTTAAGGGATCGTCACTCCTCGAGCTTTTGAACAATCTGAATTGTGAAGAAGTATCTCTAAAACTTGCCGACCCGAGTCGTCCATGCCTTATCCTACCGTCGGAGCAACCTGAAGGACAGGATATTTTGATGCTCATAATGCCGATGTTGCTGAACGATTAAAAAGCATATTTAACAAAATAATAAGGAGTATTGGATTTTTATGGTTAAGAATCCAATACTTTACTTTAAATACAAGACAAAATGAAATTAAATCTAAAAAGGCCTCTCGTTGTATTTGACCTCGAGACAACAGGCCTGGATATAGTAAACGACAGGATTTTCCAACTTTCATACATAAAGGTTTACCCAGACGGAAAAGAAGAAAGGGAAAACATATATGTCAATCCGGAGAAGAAAATACCAGAAGAAGTTGTTGAACTGACTGGAACGTCAAACAATGACGTGGCTGACAAGCCAACTTTCAAACAACTGTCAAAGGAACTTGAAGAGAAGTTTAAAGACTGTGATTTTGCTGGATTCAATTCTAACCATTTCGATGTTCCGATGCTTGCCGAGGAATTCTACCGCGCCGGAATAAATTTCGATTTCTCGAAATGTAGACTGATTGATGCCCAAACAATTTTCCACAAAATGGAAAAGAGGAACCTGGCAGCAGCCTATAAGTTCTATACCGGACACAAAATGGAGGATGACTTCGCAGCACATCGCGCCGACCAGGATACAGAAGCGACATATAGGGTTCTGCAAGGAGAGCTCGACATGTATACAGCCGAGAAGCAGGAAGAAGAGGAAAGAATCCTAAAAAATGATATGGACGAGCTTGCTGAGTTTTCAAAGGTTAATGACAATGTTGATTTCGCTGGAAGAATTGTATGGAAGGTAATGAAAGACGCTAACGGAAATACACTTCTTGACAACAATGGAAATCAAAGGAAACAGGAAGTTTTCAACTTCGGGAAATATAAGGGATGGGCTGTCAGCGAGGCTTTAAGAAGAGATCCAGGATACTACAACTGGATTTGCACAAGCGACTTCTCAAACAATACGAAACAAGTGCTTACACGCATCAGAATGCGTGATTTAGGAAAATAAACAATTAAGACGAATGCTGAAAGGGAAAAAAATCGTTCTCGGCATAACGGGAAGTATTGCAGCATATAAAGCCTGCTATATTATAAGAGGACTCATTAAGGCAGGGGCAGAAGTGCAAGTGGTAATAACACCTGCCGGCAAGGAGTTTATCACTCCAATTACACTTTCTGCCCTAACCCACAAGCCGGTTGTTAGCGAGTTTTTCTCGCAAAGGGACGGTACATGGAATTCGCATGTAGACTTGGGACTATGGGCTGACGCAATGCTCATCGCACCATGCACGGCGTCTACAATCGGGAAAATGGCAAACGGCATAGCCGACAATATGCTTATTACAACATATTTGTCAATGAAAGCTCCGGTCATTATCGCACCAGCTATGGACCTCGACATGTTTGCACACCCGTCAACTCAAAGGAACTTAGCCACATTACAGGAATACGGGAATGTAATTATCGAACCTCAAAGCGGATTTCTCGCCAGCGGACTTGAAGGCAAAGGACGCATGGAGGATCCTGAAGTCATCGTTAAATACATGAGCGATTTCTTCGATGCACAAGAGGAAAAAACTGCTGCATCCAATCTGCGAGGAAAGAAGATAATGATAACAGCCGGACCGACATACGAAAAGATCGACCCGGTTAGATTCATAGGAAACTACTCAAGCGGGAAGATGGGATTTGCTCTTGCAGAAGAATGTGCAAGACGTGGAGCAATTGTTACGCTTATCTCCGGACCTGTTGTACTAGAATGCTCAAATAAAGTAAAGAGGATAGATGTGGAAAGCTGTGAACAGATGCACAAGGCTGCCGTAATGGAATTCAAATCCCAAGACGCAGCAATCCTTTGTGCCGCAGTGGCAGACTTCAAGCCTGAGAACATAGCTGAGACAAAAATAAAAAGAGGAAAAGATGATTTAATTCTTAGACTTTGTCCGACACAAGATATTGCAGCATCTCTTGGACAGATAAAGAAAGACGGGCAGAAACTCATAGGATTTGCACTCGAGACAAACAACGAGGAATCTAACGCTGTAAGAAAGCTCCATAAAAAGAATCTTGACTTTATTGTTCTTAATTCAACAAGAAACGAAGGCACGACATTTCAAAGCGACTTCAACAAAATATCTATAATCTCTGAACAGGGGAAAAAAGATTTTGAAAAGAAACCGAAAGATGAAGTTGCAAAAGATATTATTGACGAAATGGAAATACTTCTTGAATCATAATAAACATTTAATATTGAATTATGAAACGACTGATTATATCTCTTATATCCCTGTGCATGACTTTTTCTATATGTCGTGCACAGGAGCTTCAAGCTAAAGTTACTATAAACCACAATCAAATCCAAGGTACTGACGCCAGCGTTTTCGAGAATCTGCAACAGACTCTCGAACAATTTATAAATGACAGACAATGGACTAATTATCAGTTCCAAAGAAACGAGCGAATTACTTGTAACTTCAATATTACGATTACTAAATATGACCAGTCGTCGAATAGATTTACAGGCTCTGCCCTAATACAGGCAAACAGACCTGTATATAATTCAGCCTACACTTCCACCTTATATAACAATAAGGACAATGACTTTAATTTTGATTTTGCACAGTTTGACCAGCTTAATTTTAATGAGGAACAAATAGACAACCAGCTCACAGCCTTGATTGCTTATTATGCTTATTTGATTATCGGTCTTGACCTCGACAGCTTCTCTCCCATGGGTGGAGAAGACGTATTGCAAAGGTGTATGAACTTAACAAATAACGCACAAAATCTTGAGTTTACAGGATGGAAATCATTCGAAAACGACAGAAATAGGTTTGCCATCATAAACGACTACCTGGACGTATCTATGAAACCATTCCGACAGCTCCAGTATGACTATTACAGAACAGGACTTGATGAAATGGCTAACAACTCCGAAAGGGGAAGGGCCAACATCACAACGGCTTTGGAAAATGACCTCAAAAAGGCACATGAAGACAAGCCGCTAAGCAGTCTGCCGGCAATATGGACAGACTACAAGAAAGATGAACTTGCCAATATCTATAAAGGTAAAGGCACACAAAAAGAAAAAGAAAGCATATATGAAATACTGTTCTCCATAAATGCTTCTCAAAATAACTCCTGGGAGAAAATCAAAGAATAAAGAAATGTTAAAGCAACTCTATATAAAGAACTTCGCTCTTATAGACATTCTCGACATGCATTTCCAGCCGGGATTCTCCGTAATAACGGGTGAGACGGGAGCCGGTAAAAGTATCATACTTGGAGCGTTGAACCTGCTGCTCGGACAGAGGGCAGACTCTAAGATGGTTAAAAGCGGTACTGCGAAATGTGTCATTGAGGCTCATTTCGACTTATCGAAATATAACATGAGAGACTTCTTCACTGACTACAACATAGAATATGATGAAGAAGACTGTATAATAAGGCGCGAACTGACAGCCGCAGGTAAGAGTCGGGCTTTTATCAACGACACACCAGAACCATTGTCCCTTATCAAAAAACTTGGTGAGCATCTTATAGACATCCATAGCCAGCACCAGAATCTTATGCTCAACAGCGAAGATTTTCAGCTCAACGTACTCGACATCATCTCACAGGACAAGACTCTTGTGGCAGAATACAACGATACCTACGATAAGTATCTGAAGGCAAAGAACGATGTAAAGAAGATGAAGGAGGAAATTGAGCGCGGTGTTGAGAATGAGGAATTCTTGAGATTTCAATTCCGGGAACTCGAAGATGCGAATCTGACACCTGGAATGCAAGAGGAATTAGAGGCTGAAGAAGAAAAGCTGAACCATGTTGAGGACATCAAAAGTGCTTTGTATCAGGCCGATGCAATTCTCAATAACGAAGGAAACGGCTTGGTAGAAAACATGAAAGAGGCAACAAAAGCTCTTGACAGCATTAAGGATATTTATCCGAATGTCAATGATTTGGCAAACAGGATGGACAACTGCCTCATAGAGATTAAGGATATAGCTCAAGAAATAAGTACACAGTCTACAGATATAGACTTTGAACCCGGAAGACTACAGCAAGTAACGGAAACTCTTGACACTATATATACCTTAGAACATAAGCATCATACCGACTCCGTCGACGAGTTGATGAATATTAAAGAAAAGCTGAAAAATCAGATTGACAACATTGACAACAGCGATACGAAACTAAAAGAGCTCCAAGTCATTGAGACTGAAGCTCTAAACGCATGTTCTA
>DAIOXG010000204.1:0-5347 GCA_036758085.1 Prevotella sp.
GGTATAAGTATTATATATAATAAGGTATAGACAATAAGAGACAACAAAAAAGGCCCCACAAGTCTTTGGTTGTCTCTATTGTCGTTTATCAAGGAAACAAAAACATTCAACTCATCACCCAATGCGCAAATACATTCTGTTATTGATTGCTGCCGTATTGCTGGCATCATGTGGCAAGAAAACGGCACAGACACTTGACGGAGGCGACACAATCCGCATGAAATACGCTTCGCTGCTGACGCTCGTAAGCCATCATGGCTACACTGTTGCAGTAGTGAAGAACCCTTGGAAAAGCGGTAAGGTGCTACACACCTACATACTTGTGCCACGTGGACAGAAAGCACCGGAAACCGACAAGCTTCCGGATAATGCCACAATAGTGGAAACTCCAGTTAGACGTGCCGCTGTTTTTACAACCGTACACTGCTCTCTGTTAGATATGCTCCAGCGCAGAAACAGCATAGTAGCCGTGGCTGACGTGAAATACATCAAACTGCCTTTCATTCAGCAACAGGTAAAAAAAGGAAAAATAACCGACTGCGGCAGTGGTCTGCAGCCTGTGGTAGAGAGGATAATGGATGTAAAACCTGATGTCATCATGCTGTCGCCATTTGAAAACAGTGGAGGATACGGCAAAACGGAAGAACTCGGCATCCCAATCATTGAATGTGCCGACTATATGGAGAATTCACCACTGGCACGCGCCGAATGGATGAAATTCTATGGCATGCTGTTTGGTGCAGAAAAGGAAGCCGACAATCTTTTTGCCGCTGTAGACAATAACTATCAGAACCTTTGCCGTCAGGCAAGAGAAGCAGGTCATGGACGCTCAGTAATTATAGACAAAATGGTTGGCAACGTGTGGTATATGCCTGGAGGCAAGAGTACTATCGGACAAATGGTTAAAGATGCCGGAGGACAATATCTATGGGCAAAAGACGACCACAGTGGCAGTTTATCGCTCTCCTTCGAAAATGTTCTGGAGAAAGGCGGTGATGCTGACGTATGGCTCTTCAGATACAGCAGCAACAAGATTTACAATACTGGCGACTTGCTCGGCGAACGCAGCGGATACAGCCAAATGAATGCATTCAAGACAGGCGAACTGTATGGATGCAACGTGGAGAAGACTTTGTTTTATGAGGAAACACCGTTTCACCCCGACTATCTGCTTGCCGACTTCATCCAAATCATGCACCCTAATCTGAAAACAATAGGAAAACTACGTTATTTCCAAAAGCTTAAACAATGAAACGAGACACAGCATACTGCATATTGTTGACTATAGCCACTGTCATCCTCTTCATAGGAAGTCTGCTGATAGGATCGGTATCAATTCCTGCCAAGGATATATTTGACATCCTGGCGGGAAATGAACCGGCAAGACCAAGCTGGGGCTACATCATCATGGAATCGCGCCTGCCGCAAGCTATAACAGCCCTATGTTGCGGCGGTTCGCTGGCAGCTTGCGGACTGATGCTGCAAACGGCATTCCGCAATCCACTCGCCGGTCCGAGCATCTTCGGCATCAACAGTGGAGCAAGCCTCGGCGTAGCCCTCGTAATGCTGCTTTTCGGGGGCAGCGTGTCGGTAGGCTCAGTCAGCGTAGGCGGTTTTCCCGCCGTATTGGCAGCTGCATTCGCCGGAGCAATGGCAGTAATGGCACTCATTTTCTTCTTCTCTACCCTTGTAAGAAACCACGTTATGCTACTTATTATTGGCATAATGATTGGTTATATAACAAGCTCTGCAATATCTCTGCTCAATTTCTTTGCCACCGACGAGGGCGTGAAGACATATGCAGTTTGGGGAATGGGATCATTCGGCGGCGTGACGATGAAAATGATTCCAACTTTCGCTATACTCACAATAACCGGACTCGTTGGCAGTATGCTGCTCGTTAAACCGCTAAATGCCCTGATGCTCGGCGACAGATATGCCGAGAATCTGGGCATAAACATAATCCGCACGCGAAATATGCTGCTGACAGTAACGGGATTACTTACCGCCGTTTCTACTGCATTTTGCGGACCGGTGGCATTTATCGGACTTGCCGTACCACACATGGCACGACTGTTGCTTATTACAGACAATCATAGAGTGCTCCTTCCTGCAACCATAATTATGGGATGTGCCATCGCACTGCTATGCAACATCATCACCGTATTGCCGAGCGAGGGAGGCATCATACCGCTTAATGCCGTAACTCCAATCATTGGTGCCCCCGTCATTATATATATCATTTTGTCGGGGAAATAATGGCACAGGGAATAGCATTTGCCGACTCACATAAGACGAATTACATAAAGACAAATCAATATTTTTCAAACGTCTTCACGAATCCCCACTTGTTGAAATCGAAAAGTCCGAGGTCGGTGAGTTTCATCTCCGGTATTACCGGCAGACACATAAATGCCATTGTTATGAACGGAGAGTGGAACTGGCAACCTGCTTTTTGCATAGTATCACGCAGAAGTGAGCTGCGGTAGGCTATCTCATGTCCGCTCAATGGCGAAATTAGTCCGGCTATAGGGAGAGCCAGGTCTGTCATCTCGTTGCCGGCTATTGCCACGAGTCCGCCCTTCATCTCTACCACGCGGTTTATAGCCTTCACTATATACTCGTCTTTCGCTCCTATTGCCACGATGTTGTGGCAGTCGTGGGCGATTGATGCAGCCATTGCACCGTTTGTTAAGCAGAATCCGCGAACAAGTCCCACAACAGGCTTTGCTCCTTCCCTGTATCTGTTATACACCACTATCTTCTGCACCTCGCCCCAAGCGTAACGACTGTCGATGAGTGGGTTTCCTGTAACCAATACCTCTTCGCTCTTAGTGAATAGACTTCCGTCGAAGGCTCGTATTATGCGTACCCTGTCGCCGCTGCTAATCGGCAGACAAATGTCGTCGACTGTAATTGGCTTGGCAACAAAATGGTTTGGATAGTTGTCGAGAATAGCCATTTGGTTGTTGATAGACTTTGCTTGCGACTTTATGATGCTCAAGAAGGAGTTGCAGTTGTATACTTCCTTACCCTTAACTACGGTAAGAAGCACACGGAAGTTTGGCGTAAGATTGTTCACGGCGATGAAGTTTGCCGCATCACCCTCATGGAGAAGTCCCCAACTCAAATGATAGTGGCGTTGTGGCGTTACGCATACCGCCTGAAGAATGTCCCACATGTCGTAGCCGTCGGCCATGGCACGAGAAACGATGCTGTTAATATGACCGCGTATCAAGTCGTCAGGATGACAGTCGTCGGTACAGAACATCACCTTATCGGGATGTTCTTTGAGCAAGGGGATGAGAGCCTCGTAATTTTTTGCCGCCGAGCCTTCGCGAATCTGCACCGTCATGCCAGCTTCAACACAGGCCCTCGCTTCATCGAGAGTGGCACACTCATGGTCAGTGGATATTCCGGCGGCTGCATACCGGCTGCGTTCCTCTCCCAAAAGTCCCGGAGCATGTCCGTCAATCGGTTTGCCGTGACGCTTGGCTGCCTCTATCTTTGCCATCACCTCTTTGTCGCCAGCAAGCACACCTGGAAAGTTCATCATCTCGGCAAGATAGCCGATGTCTGGGCGAGCCATCAGTTCCTCGATGTCGCTGCTGTCGAGCGTAGCACCGCTCGTCTCGATGTCCGTACCACACGATGGTACACACGAAGGAGCACCGAAACAGAAATTGAACCGTATATGCTTGCCACTGTTTATCATAAACTCGATACCTTCCTTGCCGAGCACATTGCCAATCTCGTGAGGGTCGGCAACCACTCCTATAGTGCCTTGCTCCACTGCCACACGGGCAAACTCTGCCGGAACCATCATACTGCTCTCTATATGCACATGACTGTCGATGAAGCCCGGCATGAAATATGGGGCATCGGTTTCCACATTGTCGCATGGAGAGATACTGCTTATCACTCCTTCCTCTACCGTCACCTCGCCGTCGAAAATCCGACGTGCGCTGACATCTACTATATGACCTTTGTATTTCATATATTCACAATAGAATTACACAAACTTATCACATTCCTCCAACATCATTTTACGATATACAAATGTACGACAATTTTCCGACATCTCAGTGTTTTGGCACATTTTTACGAATATTTATTATATTGAGACCCTATAAATGCAGTGAAATCACATCGACAAATATTAATACTGACAATTAAAAATAAATAAAAAAGAAGACTTAAACACCGTTTGGTTTGTTGCATTCGAGTAAATTTAATACTTTTGCACATAGATATTATCATGTGCAATATTTTACACAAATAATAAATACAGACAAAACAAAGAAAAAAGTAATCATGTCAATATCCAAGACAAGACAGAAATTAGTAGACGTGGCACGACAGCTTTTTGCCAGAAACGGACTCGAGAACACTACGATGAATGATATCGCCGTTGCTTCAGGCAAAGGGCGACGCACGCTTTATACCTATTTTAAAAGTAAGGAAGACATCTACTATGCTGTAATCGAAGGAGAATTAGA
This sequence comes from Prevotella sp., assembly GCA_036758085.1. Lineage (GTDB taxonomy): Bacteria > Bacteroidota > Bacteroidia > Bacteroidales > Bacteroidaceae > Prevotella. The sequence goes on from DAIOXG010000204.1 coordinate 4,500, forward strand.
GCGTCTGTCGGACAAATTGGATGAGGTGGCTGCAAAGAAGATACGACCACAAGACAAGATTATTGAGCTGATTTACACCCACCTGAGCATGATAAAGGAGACTGTGGTGAGAAACGGAAACTTGCGAGCTGCCTTTTTCCGAAACATCTGGATGGTGGAAAAGGTGCGCAAGAATTTCGACGAGGACGAGATTGAACTTTTCCGCAAGGTGTATGAAGACGGCAAGCGCGACGGTGAGTTCGACATAGACAACGTGGAACTTGTTGCCGATATTACCCACTATTGCATCAAGGGACTGGAAGTGCCATATATCTGCGGCAGACTCGGTCATGGCATTACTCCGGAGGCAAGCAAGCCACTGGTGGCTAAGGTGGTGTATGGTGCACTGGGTAAGATAACAAAGTAATAAAACCCACCCTAACCCTCCCTAAGGGAGGGAAGGAGAGACTCAAAAAAAGTTTGAGGAGAATTGACAATAAAAAAACAAACATATTAAATATAAATAAAAAGAAAATGGGATTATTAACAGGCAAGACTGCACTTGTTACAGGTGCAGCACGCGGCATCGGTAAAGCCGTGGCAATGAAGTTCGCCTCAGAGGGCGCAAACATAGCATTCACAGACCTCGTTCTGAACGACGACATGGCTGCCGGACTTGAAGCTACCCGCAAGGAGATTGAGGCTCTTGGCGTTACTTGTCGCGCTTATGCCGGCAACGCTGCCGACTTTGAGGAGACTGAAAAGACAGTTAAGCAGATTCATGCTGATTTCGGTTCTATCGATATTCTGGTAAACAATGCCGGTATCACAAAAGACGGACTTATGCTCCGTATGAGCGAGGCTCAGTG
>DAIOXG010000205.1:0-5340 GCA_036758085.1 Prevotella sp.
TAATGTATTCATAACTTATTCTTTTAATATTTTATTACCTATAACTGCAAATACTATAGTTACCACGACACCGAACAATACCGTCAACCAATCTAATAAGCTATTTTTCGACAACAATGGTGTCATGCCGCCTAATACAGCTGCAGCAAATGTCAACTTCGCAAGGTCAAGATAGAACGACGCTATCTTATCCTTCCTCACTCTGTCTTTTTCCTCTTTCGTCATAACGGCAGTTTACATCTTTGCCTCACGGTCCTCTTTCACGATGCGGCGGTTGTTTATGAACATCAGGGTGAGGGTGATGATGGCAAGCACTCCCATGCCGACATACTCGAGCTTAACGCCACGGTAGATGAGCCAGCCGATGAGAGATGAAGCGAAGTCGAGGGCTCCGCCAGAGAAACCTTGTGGTATCTCGGCTGCCTTGTCGCCGGTTGCCTCAAACACGTGCTGTGCTGCCATTGTAAAGTCTGGTGCCATATCGGTAACGAAATACAGACCGATGATGAGAGCCACGAGTCCTACGATGAGGGTCTTCACCACATTACCCTTTGTAAACGGCAATACCATTGGGAAGAGATAGAACATTCCGGCAAGCGAAGCGAGCGGCAAGAACTGGTTGCCTGGCAGAAATACCGCCAAGGCAAGGATTACGGGGATGAGGATGATTGAAACGACAAGAGTTGTCGGGTGTCCGATAACGAGTGCCGGACTCATGCCGATATGTACTTTCTTGCCGTTGAATTTCTTCTTTACCAGCTCCTGTGTCTTCTCCGAGATAGGTTTCAGTCCTTCGATAAATAGAGATGTGATACGCGGAATAAGCTCCATCACGGCTCCCATGGTAACACCGAGGAACAGGATTTTCTTTATGTCGAGCTGTGCTGCCCAACCGATAAGCATACCTACGATAACTCCCAGTACGAGCGGCTCGCCGAGAACGCCGAATTTTTTCTTCAGTCCCTCTGCATCGATGTCGAGCTTAGAGAATCCTGGAATAAGGTTCAACACTTTGTCTATTACGATGGCAAACGGCATGAAGCTCTGGCAGAACGGCTGCGGAATGGAAATTCCCTCCAGGTCGTAGTATTTCTGGAATTTCTCTGCCGTGAGATCGGCACATACCAATGTTATGATATAGCAGACGATGGCTGCGAAATATCCCCAAACGAGGCTCTCGCCCATCACGAAATATGCTACAGCTCCGATAAATGCGAAGTGCCAGTAGTTCCACAGGTCGATATTCACCGTTCGTGTGGTTTTCGTTACAAGCATCAGGAAGTTCACACCGAGGCAGATTGGGATTATCAATGCGCCGACGGCAGTGTTGTAGGCAACGGCTGCAGCTGCCGGCCAACCCATATCGAATACGTTTAGCTGCAAGTGGTAGATGTCGGAGATTCCTTTTAGCGGGTCATTGAAATTTGTTGTAAGCAGGGCGGTAACAACACCGAGTCCTACGAATCCAACACCGACGAAGAGTCCCGATTTCAGGGCTTTTCCGAATTTCATACCGATACACAGTCCGATTACTGTAAAGATGATAGGCATCATTACACTTGCTCCCAAACTGATGATGTAACTGAATACTTGTTCCATTTTGTTTCCTTGTTCTTTTTATGTTATTAGTTTATAATCGTTTGCCTTTTCTCGCCGTGGCAGAATATAAGTAAACTTCACTCTGTCTATTTGGCTTAACGAAAACGTTAGTTTTTCGCATATACGGGGCAAAGTTAGTAAATATTATCATAATCAACAAATTTATAATAAATTTATAACATTTATCCGCCATTATGCAATGAGGCTCCTGCTATGGAACGAATTCCATTGCAGGAGCCTCAGCTTTCCTTATATATATAACTGCGTTACTTTCCTTCTTTTATAGTTACATCATCTTTGTAATCCGTAGAATTCCAGTTGAAGCAGAACAGCGTGAATTTGTCTTCCGATGTCATTTTCTTGCCACGCAGCTGTATGGTCTGAAACTGTGTCAGCGATTCCGTAACGTCGGTTACCACTATGCGCAGCAGAAGTTTTACCCCTGCCGGAAGCGTAACCGGGTTATAAATCTCGTTTTGTCCTATTGGTGTATTCACCTCTGCCGCACCAATAAGTGTTCCATCGAAACGGCTGCTGTATTTCTTCAGAGTGCCATAGGTCATGCGCGAAGTCCTATATTCGTTACCGTCGGCATCCAATACCGTGCATGGGTGCTCTTCGAAAGTCAGACTGTAGTCTATGTTGTCATTGTTTAGGGCCGAGAACGTAAGTACTACGTTAGTCCCGTAACGTTCACAAGATTCAAGTCCATAAATTGTGTCTGCAGCCATTGTATATACGGCTGTAAATATCAGTAGCACTGATAGCAATATTGTTTTTTTCATAATCCTATGCTTTTTTACCGTCTTGTCTTTTTTCTGTAAGTTGAAGATGTTCTCGTTGCTGTGGTCTTCTTTGCCGGAGTAGCCGGAGCTGCCGTAATGTCCATGTTGCGTATGATTATATACGGTGTCGCAAATTTGTCTGATAATCCGCTTTTGTCGCTTGTTATGAGCAATAAGCGTATCAGACTGAAGCTTTTTATGCTCTGTGGAACATCTGTTATATTCAACTTGTAGGTTGCTGACGCATCGGGAACGAATTTCATTATATTAGAACCCCATAGCTTTTCGTTTCCCATCGATATGTCGAGGCCACGCATCGGAGAATCTGGTGTTTTATATGTAGTACCGTTTTCGTCGTATGCTGACCATTCGCCAAAATTGTATTTCTGGACTTTTCCGCTCTTATTGGTAATTGTGAACGTGAGGGTTACCGTGGTGCCGGAACGCTGCAAGCTTTTCACCGAGAGCTCTATGTCTGGGTTTGTGCAAACGCAGTTTTCTTTGTCGGAAGCTTTGTAACCGCTTATCTCCATGCCCGGCAGCATCTTTGTCTCGATGGTTGCATCCACGGCATTGTCTATCGGGAAGGAGTAGCCACCGTCGGTTGACGACTGGAAATATGCTTTGAAGGCAAGGCTTTCAAATGAGGTAATCTCGTTCGGCACATCGGTGAAATAAAAATATCCCTTTACCTTCGCACCTGCCGGTATGCGCTGAAAGGCATATGTTATAAGGTGTGGGGCGTCAAGAACTGAACTTTGCAGATATTCATAGCCATATTGCCCTACATTTGCTACTGCCGGATAATATTCTTTTCCGCCGTATGTGATACGGGTGTCCTTGACGATAACCTGATGGTTCTCCTGACTCGTGTTTTCCATCACGAAGCCTACTCGTACGCAACTTTGTCCGTAGCGCACTGCTTCCGTCAGTATTACATTGATGTGTTTTGATGCAGAACTTGCCGATTTCGCTTTGCTCTTGGATTTCTTCGAACTGGAACGGCTCGATGAACTGGAGCTGCTCGACGAACTGCTCGAATTGTTGTCGTCTCCCAAAACGGCATCGGCAATGCTGCCCAAGGTTTTCAGCCACTTTTGGGCACTTGCATCCTGGCTAACTCCGATGAGGAGCAACGAAGTAAGGATAATGATAAAGTTTCTTTTCATTGTTTTTTTGATTATGTTATTTTTTTTCCTGTAGCATTTATATTAAATGTGTTGTTCTTACAGAGAGCCAATGACTATGCCTCAGAATCGTCATTTCCCGTCTCTTCAACGTATAATTAAGTATCCGTGATTTGTATTTTACTGCAAAGTAAATAAATTTATTGCATACTGCAAAACAATCGGTATACATTTTTGTATAAATTAATATGGAAATAGTGTAACATTTTCTGCTGTACAGCTCGATTTGTTTCGTCATGTATATGCGTTTATATATGGTAATAAATTACTATACCGGGCATATAGCAAATAAAAAAACGGCAATGCTGATTACAGCACGCCGTTTTTGTTACGCTATTCTTAGTTAGCATACAAATCGTATTCTTGTTTGTTGTACCCAGTTCCAGTTTCACAACTGTTTTGTCATTTCAGATTCAGTATTGTTATATATTGTAGACAAATACGATTTGACGGTGCAAAGGTATAAACTTGTCAATAGTTTCCTATGCAACATCAGATAATTGTCGTTTTTACATTTGTAATATCAGAAAAACACACGTAAAATAGTGCAAATATGCCTTTCTTTCAACTTTTTCTTTTAAAGAATCTGTAGTAACTATGTATTTTCCTTGCGCCACTGTGCCGGGGAAATACCTTCAACTTTAGAAAAAACCTTTGAGAAATACGATGCTGAAGAGAAACCCGTCCGTGTTGCTATTGTCTCCATCTTTAGCGGTGGCGACTCTGCGATAATTCGCTTAGCCTCGCCAATGCGAAGCGTTGTTATCCAAAGACTGAAGTTCATTCCGTATTTCTGGTTTATATAGCGTGAAAGATAATACTTGTTAGTAGCGAGCGACGAGGCTATCTCGTCGATAGTAAACTGCTCTTCCACATATTTTCGGGATTTTATCCATTCATCCACCTTTGGCTGGAGCTGTGTCATGTATCCTTCGGAGGCCGAAGCTTTATCGTTGTTATCGATGCGAACGGAATCAATTTCAGAGTCTGCAACCCTCATTTCGCCAAACTTCTCTACGAAGTTGATGAAGTTTATTGCAATATACATGTTAAAGCACATTACATAGAACTGATACAACCAGTTTACTATTATGCCGCAGAATATAGTAACGGTTGCGAATAGACCGGATATTATGGCAAGCAATATACTTGTGTTCATCCAAGTAGAGAATCTCATCACGTCATAGGCGAAATAATCATAGTAAGTCTGTTTCTTATTCCGGAGCAGTCGCTGGAAGTAATAGATGAAATATACGAAGAAGCCAACAAGCAATATCAGTGATATTCCGAACAGAAAAGTACGGTATGGAGCCATAGCTTCTGGCTGGGCAGCAAGTGCACAGACCGAAGCAATCAACCATAGCGAGGCATCACGCACTACATGTTGGCGATTGATATAGTTCTTTTCTATCAAATTGCAGAACACATGACTTACGAGTACTGCGGTAAGGAAAAATAATATAATGTCTATTGCCATCACCACATAGCCCGGATGGTTCCAGTCACCGGAGAACATAGCAAGCCACAGAAAATCCGTTGCCGCCATGTTTAGGAAAGCGATGGCAAGCAGGTTCTTCGACGTACGGTAAGGGCGATACACTTCGCTTTTGGGTGTCTTGTAGCATAACAGGAGAAGGAATACTACCAAATAGCAGCTACCGGCACAACGTATTAAATCGAGGTAGCACTGTTCTAAATCAATCATGAAAATCTATTTCCTTTGTTTCTTAGCTTTATTATACTGAATCTGTTTATTTTGCGAAATTACT
>DAIOXG010000206.1:0-5339 GCA_036758085.1 Prevotella sp.
GTTTGCTATTGCCTTGCACAGGTGTCACTTCCTTTGAAAGGTAATTATGATCCTAAATCATACAAACTTTACTATAAGGATACGGGGCTGCTCGTCGCATCTCTCGATGAAGAGTCACAGGAAGACATGCGTGTGAACAAAAATTACGGTACATATAAAGGGGCGATATATGAAAATATAGTTGCCGACATGCTGGTAAAACTGGGATACAACCTTTACTTCTACCGCAATGAAAAATCAACCTTGGAAATGGACTTCTTCATTCGCGATGTCTCATCTCTTATCCCTATAGAGGTTAAGGCAAACGACAATGCCACAAAATCACTGTCGAAACTTACTGCCGGTGATGGCAAATACAAGGACATCAAATACGGCATTAAACTATGCAACAAGAATATCGGCTTCAACGGACATTTCTATACTTTTCCTTATTTTCTTACGTTCCTTCTGAAACGATTTGTGAGAAGGGGTATCGAATAATTGTCTCTCCGCATTCTTTATGCGGAGATTACGACTTCTATTCTCCGCAAAACTTGCGGAGAATACACTATTTATTCAAGTTTCGGATTTATAATTCTTAATTCTTAATTCCCACACCCCTCACCATCCCTCACACTTACCCTCACCCTCAGAATACCTATAAACAGGGACTTTCGAGGTTATGTGTGAGGGTGTGAGGGTAAAATGGCCAAAAAACTTTTGGTTCTTCTCAAATTTTAGTACAAGGTCTTTTTCAGATTAACTAAAGTTTCTGATTTACTTTCTTCCCCTCCCCCGTCTCCCCATTATATAAAATCCTCACGCTCGGAAAAACAAGCGAGCTCGTTCTTCTCTCGCTTAATCGGATTTTTCCAGGGGAGACGGGAGAGGGGAAGAATGTTATTGCAAACTTGGAAATAATTATTGCAAACTTTGCAATAACTTATTTATCGTCCCTTCTGTATTTGTTAGATATGTTGCTATTGTTCTTCTTATATAAACAGATTGTTTCTTTAATTTAGTTAGTTGGTAATTACTGAAAGAAAAAGCTAAAAATAGCTTCCTTTATGTATATAAATAAGGTATAAAGAGACAATTCGTACCATATTTGTGGTATTTATCGATAGATTTATTATAAAAACCGAAGAAAATGTTTCAAATATTTGCATTTAATGAAGATTAGCTATATTTTTGCAATCGAAATTTTGAGTATAAAAGGAATCTTTTCATTAAGCCAAATGAGCAGAGCGAAGTTTGCTTCAGCTATGCCCTGGCGAGAAAAGATTTATGGTAATGAACATTAACCAATCGTAAAGTTATCGCTTATGAACAGAAAACTCAACTTCATCATCACAGGAGCGACAGCGGCAATGCTTTTATTGCCGGTCAAGACAGACGCTCAGAAACTTGAACTTGGTTTGAGAAGCTCAATTCCAGCTTCCGTGTTACAAACAGCTAAGAAGGCTACACCTGCACAGCAGCGCAAGCTCGACAAGAAAGTACAGGCAGAGCATCCGCTACTCTTCAAGCAGAGGATTCTACATCGCCTGAATGCTTCAGGACTGCGCGAGGTGGCAGCAGGAAAAAAATTCTCTCCGATGCAACTGTCGCCGAGAGTTCCGCTGAAGGCTGCTAAGTACACATCCGGAAGAGAGCTGTGGGGTAACGTTATCAACGACAACACTTGGACTGATGACAGCAAGGCATACGGCTTCTATAGTTTCAATGCCGTAAACAACATCGCAGTCAGTCCGCTTGGCGTAAACGAGAATCTTATAGCTAACGGAGGCGGTGCCGTAGTAGGCGACAAGTTCTACTACGTAAACTATATCTCTTTCTGGGGATATATCTTTGCATCACTCTACACCTTCGACACCAACACCTGGGAGCAGGATGGAGAGGCAATAAGTCTTGATGACTATTCTCTTATCGCAGCAGAAACGGCAGTAGCTCCAAACGGTGCAGTCTACGGAGAGTTCTATAATTCAAACTTGGATGGTTTTGAACTCGGTATCGCCGACTATGCCAGTGCATCGAGAAATACCATCGGAACACTACAGAACCAGTATGTAGCCCTCGGTATCACAAGCGACAACAAACTCTATGGTATCGCAGCCGACGGCAACCTCTATTCTATCAATACATCGACAGCGGCAGAGACCCTCGTAGGTCCAACTGGACTGACAATCTCTGATGATGAAGGAGCTTACTATCAGAGCGGTGAAATCGACCAGAAGACAAATACTTTCTATTGGGCAACAACAGAGGTTACGGGAACTCCTGCGCCGGCACTGTATACTGTTAACCTTACGACAGGTGCTGCAGAAAAGGTGGGCGACTTCACCAACCAGAACCTCGTAGTGGCACTCACCGTTCCTGAGGCTATCGCCGATGGAGCACCGGCAGCCGTTACAGACCTGAAGGCAGACTTCAAGGATGGTTCGCTGACGGGTACCGTATCATTCAAGATTCCTACTACAAATGCCAAGGGCGATGCCCTTACAGGCAATGTAGACTATACAATTACTGCCGGAACAGAAACTCTCGCATCCGGTTCTGCCGCAGCAGGAGCAACGGTAACAAAAGATGTTACGTTTGCTGCCGACGGAAAGAAGACCATCGTCATCACTCCTTCAAATGCCGAGGGTAAGGGCGTTACGGCAAAGACAACACTGTATGTAGGCTACGACACGCCAAAGGCTGTAGACGGAGTGAACTTCACTATCGACGATGCCACAGGCAAGGTTGACCTCTCATGGGAGCCAGTTACAGCCGGTGTGGACGGCGGATATATCGGCGACATCAAATACAATGTCGTGCGCTATCCAGACAAGAAGGTCGTTGCCGATGGCTTGACCAATACGAAATTCACCGAGACTCTCCCTGATGGAAACCTCTCTGTTTATTCATACGGTATTACTGCCACCAACGGCAGAACATCGAGCAAGGAGACACGTACCGACTACAAGACCCACGGCGAAGCACTCACTCCGCCATATTCAGAGGACTTCCAGAGCGAGGAATCTATTGCATACTTCAACATCATCGATGCTAACAACGACGAGCGCACCTGGTCGCGCTTCGTAGACAGTGCCGGAAATGGTATTGCAAGATATACATACAGTGGTGCCAACACTGGCGACGACTGGCTTATCACTCCACCTATCAAGGTAGAGAAGGGTAAGGTATATAAGGTAAGCTTCAAGGCTATGTCATACTTGAGCTCGATGCCTGAGCGCATCGAGGTGAAATATGGTAATAGCAGCACCGCAGAGGCAATGACGAAGGAAATACTTCCTGCTACCGATCTTACCCAAGAGGGTTTCCAGGAATATTCAAAGGAAATCACTGCCGACGAAACAGGCAATCTCTATGTTGGATTCCACGCTATCAGCGATGCCGACAAGTTCTATCTTGATGTTGACGACATCAGCGTAGGTGCCGGCATGGCAACTACAGCTCCTGATTCTATCTCTGAGTTGACCGTAACTCCGGGAGCCAAGGGGGCCAAGAGCGCTACTATCAGCTTCCGCACTCCTACTAAGGACATCACGGGTGCTGCACTTTCCGGTAAGGTGAATGTAACTATAAGTCGCGACGGAGAGGTTATCAAGGAATACAAAGACCTTGCTGCCGGCTCTGTAGCTTCGTTCTTCGACCGCGAGCCTGCTGATGGATTCAATACTTATAGTGCCGTTACTTCTAATGCCGACGGATTTGGTCGTGAGTCTAAGAAGGTTACTGTATATGTAGGTGTTGACAAACCGGGTGATCCAACGGGATTGAAGACTGCCGACAACACTTCTTCTATTAATTTGTCATGGGACAATTCAGAGGAAGGAGCCAACGGAGGATATGTTGATCCGCAGACTTTGAAGCATAATGTCTATAACCTCATTCCTGGTACTTGGGGATACGACACGGAGCTTGCCGGAACTACGGAAGCCGGAGCTACATCGTATGATATGGACTACAATACTGCTGAGGGCGACCAGGAGCTCGTACAGTTCGGAGTATCGGCTGTCAACGACCTTGGCGAGAGTAGCATAATGCTTACTCCGGGTATCGTGGTAGGTAAACCATACAACATACCGTTCTTCGAGAGTCTTGCCGGTGGTACCCTTGCCTACAACATGTGGTGGACAAGCCGCAGCGGCAACTCACAGATGGCTATGACTAAGGACGATTCTTCAGACAACGACGGCGGTAGCTTCATCTATGCTTCTTCTGCCGATGAGGACAATGCCACTATCGCATCCGGAAAGATTAATCTTGCAGGTGCTACCAACCCGATGGTTGTGTTCAGCCACAAGGCTGCTGCCGACAGCAATGCCAAGATTGTGGTTTCTGTACAGAAGCCTGACGGAACAAGCGATGAGCTGGCTACTATCGACTACTCTCAGATTCCGGCTGCTGATGCAGGCAAGTGGATTCGCAAGTCTGTAGCTTTGAAGAGCGAATATGCTTCTCTACCTTATATTATGGTTAAGTTCACTGCTTCTTCTAAGGCTGAAACAAGTGTATTGCTTGATGAGGTTTATGTTCGCGATATCCTTGAGAGCGACCTTACGCTGAGCGACATCACTGCTCCTACTAAGGTGAAGAAGGGCGAGACGGCAAAGGTTAACGTGAAGGTTACCAACTTCGGAAGCGATGAGGCTAAGAACTACACCGTGAAGCTCTATGCCGGCGACAAGCTCATTGACAGCAAGGAGGAGAAGGATGCTCTTGCTCCGTTTGCATCAAAGACTTACTCGTTCGACTATGCTACAAGCGTTATTGACGAGGGTACTTCCGTTGATTTGAAGGCTGAGGTAACATACGCCGATGATCTGAATCCTGACGACAATACAAAGTCGACGACTCTTGCATACGCTGTTTCAAACAAACCACGTCCTGAGACCGTAACTGCAACCGATAACGGCGATGCTACTGTCAAGGTTTCATGGAGCGCCGTAGCTGAACAGGCACAGGCTGTAACCGACGGCTTTGAGGATTACGATTCTTGGTCTAACGACAGCTTCGGCGAGTGGACTGGAGTACTTGGCAGTTCTACACCAGCTGATGCCGTGACCGGAGGTATGTTCCAGAGCTATGAATATCCGACACAGGGCGAGAGATTCGCATTCACACTGGTAGAGCCTCTCAACGAGTGGATTACTGATGCCGTTCTTGAAAAGAACCCGTCGCTGGCTCCTCATGGAGGCAACAAGTATCTTGCTTCGTTCTACAAGTATCAGGGCGAAACCTTCCTCGATGCCGACAACTGGCTCATCAGTCCTACTCTGAGCGGAAAGAAGCAGACGGTATCATTCTGGGTATCTAACAACAATACTTCAGACACGGAATATCCTGAAACA
>DAIOXG010000207.1:0-5316 GCA_036758085.1 Prevotella sp.
CGTCTTTTCAAAGCCTTGCTTTCAGACCCAAGAATTGAAACCCTTATGAAAGGCGATGAGATTGAGGTCATGAAACACTTTCTTTTCAATGCCCGTACTGCCGATGAATGCTGGGCATCATATCTGATTGCCAAGCGTCACAAGTATCGGATAGACAACTTCTCCATGTGGTGCGACTATCTGCGTATGCTCAACAAACTCGGTCAAGACCTCCGCAACCCGAAGAACATCTGCCCCGAAGATTTCATGGCGGCACACGACAACGCAACTCGAAAGATTGAAGCCATACACGAGAAGGAACGGGCCGAACAACGCCGCCGCTGGGAGATTGAAAGGCGTGAGCGTGAACAACAGCGGCAACTGCAAAGGGAAAAAGATGCGGAGGATTTCATTGCCAACAAATCCAAATTCTTCGGATTGGTAATCACTGACGAGGAAATAATCGTCAAGGTACTTGAAAGCATAGACGAGTATTACAGCGAGGGCAAGGCACAGAACATCTGCGTGTTCGGCAGTGAATACTACAAGAAAGCCGACACCCTCATACTCTCGGCAAGGATTGGCGGTGAGATAATTGAAACCGTAGAGGTGGATTTGCGGACACTCAAGGTGGTGCAGTGCCACGGCAAGTACAACCAAGACACCGAATACCACGAGCGCATCATAGACCTTGTGAACAAGAACGCCAACCTTATCCGTGAGCGGATGAAAGCGGCATAGCATAAACCCTAAAACAACATTGATATGGAAGTAAGAATCGAAAGCATGATTTGTGTGTGGGACGATAAAATCCCCACCTTGTTCCTTGAATTTGTAAATCTCCTCACTCTCTCAACAAGTGAGGAGGGATTAAGAAAGAGCGTAAAGGAGTTTGCCGAGAAGCACGAACTTGACAAGTTTTTCCTTTACGGCTTCGGCTCTCACCATTTCTACCTGCACCAACGCTACACGAGCAACCCCGAAATAGTGATGAAGAACAGAGTTCTGTCAGTACATTTTTAATCATCTAAAAAGCAACATTATGGCAACACGAATGACCATCAACGGAGTAAGCACCTGTACGGAAGCAGGGACGGAGAAATATGAGCGTTTCCAATCGGGTATCGGCAGACGCAAGCGGACACTTGTGCAGTACGACTACCGCCATACGGACGGAGAACTGTTCACTTGTGTCAAACCCACATTGGACGAGTGCCGAACCGCAAGGAACAAGTGGCTGAACGCAAAGCAGGGAAAGGAGGGCAACCGATGAACACGACCTATCAAACGCTGATAGTCAAATTCAGCGAACCTATCGCGGCATTGGACGGTATCTTTGACGATGCCCAAGCGTGGGGAACGGACACCCTCAAAGGGTGGATAGATGATTACGAAAGCACACGTTTCACCGCCACCGACAGCCATACGGCAGTCATCACGAGCGAGTACAATATGGAGTGTGTGAAGGAGTGGCTGCAACGGCAGACACCCATTGCCGAGATGCGAGAATTTTGAACAAGTTGGCGGTGTCCGCACCGCCAGCACTTAAAACCCTAAAAACAACGAATATGATAGCACAGACGATATTACAGCAGATAGGTGGAAAACGCTTTACCGCCATGACAGGTAGCCGAGATTACATCAATATGGGCAACGGCTTACGGATGAGCCTTGCAAGGAACAAGACAAGTGCCAACCGCCTTGACATCATCTATGATGCGGGGGCAGATCTCTACAATATGCGCTTCTACCGCAGGACATTCAGCAAAAAGACATTCGAGTGCAGGACGAAGGACATTGCCGTACACGAGGGTATCTATTTTGATATGCTGGAGGAAATGTTCACGATGGTGACGGGACTTTACACACGCTTTTAAGAAGAGGAACGGGCGGTAAAATCGCCGCCCGCTACTTTTGTCAGTGAGCAGTGGGCGGCACAAAAGTAGCAAAAAGCCCAAGTTCCAATCTGTGATACAATTTACAAAAACAAGTTTTAATCATGGAAGCAATCAGACAGAACGGAAAAATCATCTTGCACAGCAACGACGGCATAAGCATAAAGATGATTTTCAGAAACCTTACGGGAAGGAATTTTCAAGGTCAGGAGTATGCGGACTATATTAGCCACATCGCAATTGGGAGCATGGGGTTTACGCCCGGTAGCATTGAGCATTGCAGGGACGGTGGCGTGATAGACACGGGAACAATCCCGAATGTATGAAAAGCGGAAAATCCAATGAAGTTGGCGGCTTCATCGGATTTTTCCGAAATAATCATTAAGTATTTTAATTTTGAAATGTTTTTTGTAAGAATGTTAGTAGTTTAGACATATCTTCCTTTCGATATATCATTTCACAAACTTTTTGAACAAATACATTTTCTTCTATTCCTTGTTCTTTTAAGTTTTTAATGAGGTAATTATAAAACGCCTTGTCGTCATTCTTTTTGATTAAACTATCCACCACTTCTTTTAGTGATTTAACTTTGAAAAAACGGTCACCTATTTCCTTGAAAAAATCAGCATCTTTATTTACAATAATTTTTTCATGTAGGTATTTTTCCAAACTATGTATTGGCAGAAAATTTATTGTTAAATTAGTATATAATCCCTTTTGCTTATATAGTTGTTCAAAATCCGGTTTTACATCACCATCAAGAACACTTAATACTTTTGTTCCAACCCCTGCTAAATTTGACTTACAAATATCATCTTGCATTTTTAACACATTCTCCCAACCACCACTTGGTAGAATATTAATCAATTTACTTTTATACAAGGCATTTTCATCAATTATATTCTCCAATATATATTTAGCCAACACATCCTCTACTAAAATAAGAAAATCGTATCCCGAATGTTGATAAATATCTCGTGTTGCATATGATGGATAACATGGATTTACAATAGCGATATTATCCAACTCCTTTTGTAAATGAAAAATATTTGAAGGCTTTATTTTCCTAAGTAATTCTATTGAATGACTTGAAAAATATATAGCAAGATTATACTCTGTAGCCAATTTTTGCAAAAAATCAACTAACCTCATGATTGCAGATGGATGCAATGCTAATTCAATTTCATCTATCAATATAAGCCGTACATCTTCAGACTTTGCAGGGCGAACAATGACAACATTCAACATATGCAATAAGCTAATCAACATATTTTCTCCTGCACTCATACAAAACTGATTAACTATTCCATTAGTTCCTTCAATGAAATATGGAATTCCTTTGAACGCTTTAAGTTGTGCTAATGTTCTATTTTTAATGCGTTTAAGATTTGTATAGAAATCATAATTTCCATGCAAAATATAACTTAAATTGCGCGAAACAAACGAATCTGCATCAGTTAAAATTGTATTATTAACTCTTTCAGCTTTTAGTAATGTATCATAATTTGCATCTATAAAACGCATTCCATGTATTATGCTACCTTCATAAAAACCTTTTAGAGATATTATATCAGTTGAACTACAACTCCATCCTCTACTGGCTTTTGTCCAAGAATTTTCTTTTCCATCATAGGATATTGTGATTTTACTATTAGATGAATAATCATGAGGTTGAAAAACATTGAATGCAGAGTTACGTACAACCTTAGAAATGACTGTCATGATAGTACTTTTGCCTGTTCCATTAGCTCCAGTTATAGCATAAAGTCCTGTTTCTATTGGTAGATTTAACTCAATATTATTGATGTTCTTTAATTGTTCTATTTTTATATTTAATTTATTATTCATAATTGTTCTGTCTTTGGACGCAAAATTAGGCATTTTATACTGAATGACAAAATGTTATCATAAAATAATACAACTAAAGTAATATTGAGGTGATACATAATTACCCCTGCTCTTGAATTATAAAACAGAGGTAATTATTTTTTTTACGAATTTTGCATCAATCACGGGATATACAGCAGCGCAAACTCCACCTTTCTCCGTGTGAGCAGCATGGCATGGCGTTTTCCCTTGTAACTGCAAAAAGCAATATATTCATGGTAGATGTTCCTGTCGCCAGCCTCCAACTTCTTTATCAAGGTGCTTTTGGGGATTGTCTTGCTACCCAAAAGCCGGTATGGACCCACGTTGTAGGCAAGCGTGGCGAGTAAAAGGCTGTCTTTCCCGAACTGCCGGAACATCGCGCAGAACTTCCGCAAGTCTTTCCGCAGAAGCACGTCCGCCTGCCGCTTCGTCATGGTTCGTGCCGAATATCTTTCGTCCGGCAGAATTTTGTGACCCCAACCCACGTATGGGTGGTGTTTTTCCGAGTGCCAGCCCTCAAAATATTTCGTGCAGCACACCGCCCTCTCGAAAAGTGGCAAACGGTAGATTGCCGCCTGCCCGTCCATTCCCTCTCGGCGGCTGATCCGTGCGGACACGGAACAGACCGCCATAAGCGAACAGAGCATTACCATGAATACACGCATCATTTCAGCAAGGGGCTGAAGTTGCCGATGGGAACGATGGTCAAACCGTCATCCTTTACATTCCGGTTGTTGAAGTCAAATTCCAGCTCGAAGGAGTTGCCGAAGTTGTCCTCCACCACCACAATAAAGTTGTGCGCCTCTTCGCCCTCCGCCGTGTAGTACAGGCGGAACTTTTCGTTCTCCAGCAGGTAGCGGTCGTTGGGCAGGAAGGTGATGCCGTTATCCATTTTCAACTTTCCTTCTCCCTCAAACTGAAAATAGCGGATGGTATAAAGCGTGTTAGCGAAGTCGCCCTCCTTTTTCAGTTCACAGCGGATTTCCACCGTCTGCCCCTTTGTCACCTTGTTCGGCACGGGCATGACCTCCACCGTGAAGGGATAGGACTGTTGGATGTCCATGTCGTCATCGCACGACACGAGGGTGAATGACACAGCGGCTATCAGGCATAACGCCACCACCTTAAAGATGTTTGTACTCTTGTTTCTGTTGTTCAGTATGTTCATTGTTCTTCGATTTTTAGATGATTGTTTTTCTGTTTTTTCGTTGTCCGTTGCAGGTACTCATTCAAGTCCTTGCAACCGTCATAGAGGGAGGAACGGTCGGCGACACGCGCCCCATACCGTTTGGCAAGAGCGTCAAGCGTCCGCCGTCCGGCTTCGTCACGGTCAAGGAAGCATCCGATGCGCCCGTAGCCGTCCAGCAATTCCGCCGCCTTCTCCACGTTGGCGACAGAGTTCAGAACAAGGCAGTCAGCGTTACCGGTTACGCCAAGCGTCACAGCGGAGAGAAAGTCCATGAAGCCCTCAAACACGAGGCACTCGTCAGCCGGGATTTCCTTCGTCCTTGCCAAAGACACATCTTTTGGCGGGATGCACCCCTTGAAAAATCGGCTTCGGACTTCATATCCA
>DAIOXG010000208.1:0-5315 GCA_036758085.1 Prevotella sp.
TTGCGTTGCTCCCAAGAAAGGTACAAAGATTCCTACCCCCGCAAGCAAGAACCCAAATGAAATAAAAAACAAAGTAGGACTGTTCCAAGGAGCGGGCTACAACCTAAAAGATGTTTACCGCGGAGTGCAAGACTGCCGGATGAGAACAAACAGCAATCCGGATTTCTGCATCGTCTGCCGGAATGCTCTGACCAAGCTCATCAAATTCTATACAGAATAATGATTCGAAGAAAGATTATCGTTTTTATACTCGTCTCTCTAACAACTAATATCGTAATCCAAGGGCAAAACACAAGTTCGATACCTGATAAAGAAAAACTTGAAATTGCCCTTGACTACTTTAGTAGTGCTAAATACCGGGAAGCCCTGACTCTGCTGACAAAACTTGACAAGAAATACAAACTAAATCCAAGATTCAGAGCATA
Source organism: Prevotella sp. (assembly GCA_036758085.1). Taxonomy (GTDB): domain Bacteria; phylum Bacteroidota; class Bacteroidia; order Bacteroidales; family Bacteroidaceae; genus Prevotella. The sequence continues at coordinate 426 of DAIOXG010000208.1, forward strand.
CATAGGCGTCTGCCATTACTACGAATGGAACTACAAGAAAGCATGCAGCTACCTTGACGAGACAATAAACGACATAGAGGTTTATGCTCCTCACGAACGGAGCATCTACTACTTTACGGATGCAGAAAGCCACTTCTTCCTGAAGGAATACGAAAAAGCCGTTCCGCTATATGAAAAGATGCTCAACGTATGCTTCAACAACGAGAAGGGCGACGCTTTCTTCCGACTCGGCTTCTGCTACATACAAATGAATAAAAACGAAGCTGCCCTGGAAAGCCTAAAATCCGCCCTACTATACTACGAGAAATTCGGATACGGAAATGACAAAAAAGCAAGAGTCGTACAGATAAAAAAGATGATCGAAGGACTGAAAAAGTAAACACTTCAGCAAAAGGACATCTGAAGACGGCAGAAACTGAATATTTTCATTAAATTTATTTGCAGAAAAAGAAAATAACACTACCTTTGCAAAAGAAAGCAGAATTTGCTTTTCAGAAGGAAAAAATAGGCCGTATCGGTTAGATCGGGATACTCATCAAATATAAAACGAAAACCGAGATGATTTCTTTTGCTAATGGCGGGCCACGTTCCTTGGCAACAAGGATAGCTGTAAAGCCGGTGGATTACAAAGGCGGAGAACTCTCAAATCTTACTAGCTCGGAGTTTCATCACATCACGATGCGGTCTTTTTTATACAAAAACGGTGAATCCTCGTACTATGAATACAGGAGACACCGTTTTTTGCTTTTAATCGTTTAACAATAAATTAATTTTTAATTATGTTCTCAGGAATAGTAGAAGAATTTGCCACCGTCACAAATATCAGAAAGTATGGTGAAAACATCGACTTCACCCTTAAATGCTCCTTTGCCAAAGAGCTCAAGATAGACCAGAGCATCGCCCACAACGGTGTCTGCCTCACTGTAGTAAAGCTCAACACCGACGGGACGTATGTGGTAACGGCAATGAAAGAGACTCTCGACCGCTCCAACCTGTCGAAGCTTTCCGTCGGCGACAAAGTCAACGTGGAACGCTCCATGATCATGAACGGACGGCTCGACGGACACATCGTGCAGGGCCATGTTGACGAGACGGCAGTATGCACCGACATGAAAGATGCCGACGGAAGCACATACTTCACCTTCGAATATGCAGCAGACAAGGAGATGGCAAAAAGAGGCTACTTCACGGTCGACAAAGGCAGCGTAACCGTAAACGGAGTGTCACTCACGGTTTGCCAGCCAACCGACAACACCTTTACTGTTGCCATCATTCCATACACAAGAGAGAACACCAATTTCTGCGACATTAAGGTAGGTTCTGTAGTAAACATAGAGTTTGACATTCTCGGAAAATACATCGCACGACTTCAGCATTTCGAGAAATAAGCCCTGCACTTTCCCGCAAACTCCGTTTTGAAGATTTTACTGAAATATTGTTTAAGGACAACATAAACTTTATAAGAAGTTCAACAAAAAGAAATGGAAACAAACCACAAGATCAACAAGGTAGGTCTGCGCAATCTACGCATGGAAGACTACGACCAGCTTGCGCGTTCATTCAAGCGCATATATGCAGACCACGATGTTTTTTGGACTAAGGAGCAGATAAAGAAGCTCATTACTATCTTCCCTGAAGGACAAGTAGTAATTATCGTCGACGACAAAATCGTCGGATGCGCATTGTCAATTATCGTTGATTATAACATGGTGAAAGGCGACCATACCTATGCACAGGTAACAGGCAACGAAACCTTCAACACACATAATCCTAACGGAAATATCCTCTATGGCATAGAGGTCTTCATACACCCCGACTACCGTGGTCTGCGACTCGCAAGACGTATGTACGAGTACCGCAAGGAACTCTGCGAGAAACTGAACCTCAAGGCCATAATGTTTGGCGGCAGAATACCAAACTACCACAAGTATGCCGAAACGATGAGGCCTAAGGAATATATAGAAAAGGTTCGCTCCCGCGAAATCTACGACCCCGTCCTCACCTTCCAGCTCAGCAACGACTTCCACGTACGGCGCGTAATCCGCAACTATCTCCCTAACGACGAGGAATCGAAGCATTGCGCCACCTTGCTGCAATGGGATAACATCTATTATCAGCCGCCAACCGACTCTTACGTGGAGCGGAAGCCAACGGTAAGGATTGGCTGCGTTCAGTGGCAGATGCGTTCTTACCATACGATAGATGATGTCTTCGAACAGGTGGAATTCTTCGTCGACGCCGTGTCCGACTATAAGAGCGACTTTATCCTCTTCCCAGAATATTTCAACGCCCCGCTCATGGCAAAATACAACGACATGGGAGAGGCTCAGTCTATACGTGCTCTCGCTGAATACACCGACAAGATGCGCGAAAGATTCATCGAACTGGCTATCAGCTACAACATTAACATCATAACCGGCAGCATGCCTTACGTAAAGGATGAGACTCTGTACAACGTTGGCTTCCTATGTCGGCGCGACGGATCATACGACATGTATGAGAAGATTCACGTTACGCCCGACGAGCAGAAGAGCTGGGGACTTAGCGGCGGAAACCACATTCAGACCTTCGACACCGACTGCGGTAAAATCGGAATCCTCATCTGCTACGATGTTGAATTCCCAGAGCTCTCGCGCATCATGGCAGCTGACGGCATGCAGATTCTCTTTGTACCGTTTATGACGGACACCCAGAATGCCTATTCGCGAGTACGCATCTGTGCCCAGGCAAGGGCTATAGAAAACGAATGTTATGTTGCTATCGCCGGTAGCGTGGGCAATCTGCCGAGGGTTCACAATATGGACATACAGTATGCCCAGTCGGCTGTGTTTACCCCGTGCGACTTTGCTTTCCCAAACAACGGTATGCGTGCTGAAGCCACTGCCAACACGGAGATGATTCTCGTTTCCGATGTCGACCTAAGTCTGCTGAACGAGTTGCATACCTACGGAAGCGTACACAACCTGCGCGACAGACGCAAGGATTTGTACGAGCTTAAGACGAAATAAAATAAGGATTAGAGATTAGGGATTATTTCTGGATTAGCGATGAGGAATTAGAAATTCCTAATTCCTAATTAATGGAAAGGTGCTTAATGTAACATGTAACGATGTAACAATGTAACATTTTATAATGATGTAATCATTTCATTAGATAATGAATGCGAGTTACCCTTGTCAGTACAACACAAGGTAACTCGCATTCTTCATTCTTCATTAAAATAAATTCTTCATTTAAAAAGAATTACTGATGCTGCTCTCTGAGTAAATCATTCACCGTCTTTACAGGGTTGAACGTAGACAGCGGCACTTCCACAAACACCGTGTTCCAGTCGCTCATAGCGCCATTCCACAGTCCCGGCAACTCAAGAGCCTTCAGATCCTTGCCGTTCTTGCTCTTGCTGCTGATGAAGCCCGTAGTATGGTCAACGAAATCAGGCAAATTAAACTTGTTTCCCTTATAATCCTTTACGGCACAAACCAAATCTACCGGATTGAAATGCGTACCGGTGGTAAACATCTTCATATATTCCGCATTGTTCTTGTCTATCTGACTGCTTTCAAGAATTTGCAGACTTACGGTGCCGTCCTGATTGTACGTAAGGAACGGACCGCCACCCGGCTCTCCCACATTCTTCACTACTCCACAGACACGCATCGGACGGTTGAATTTCTTCCTCAGATACCCGGCAAGTTCCTCGTCCGGGAGACTCTCTGCGCCCTCACGACGGCAGCACAAGTCATTCTGAAGGAAAGCAAGCATAGTCTCCAGCTCCTCACGCTTGCATCCGCCCTCATCCAATTTTGCAAGATAAGCAAAAGCCCTCTGCTGCAAAGAAACCAGCACACCGGCAATTACCTGCTTATAGATAATAGTGTCCTTCTTCAGTCTGTCGGGCACGACATTATCGATGTTCTTAATAAAGATAACATCCGACGGAATCTCGTTCAGATTCTCTATCAGCGTTCCATGACCACCCGGACGGAACAACAACGAGCCGTCGCTGTTGCGGAATGGAGTATCATCAGGATTTACGCCAATAGTGTCCGTACTTGCCTTCTGCTCCGAGAACGAGATGTCGTACCTCACGCCATACATCTTCTCATACTTCGCCTTCTTCTCCTCAACCTTTTTCTCAAAGAGCTCCCTGTGCTCCGGACTTACCGTATAGTGAATGCGCACCGTTCCGTCGCAATCTGCATACAGCGCTCCCTCTACGAGATGCTCCTCCAGCGGAGTACGCGGACCATCCTCATACTTATGGAAGAGCAACAGACCCTTAGGCAGCTGACCATAGTTCAGTCCCTCTTTCTTCAGCAGATTGGCTACCACAGTCTTATACTCTCCTGCCGCAATCAAATCCTTTATTCCCTTGCCGTTGTTCTTCTTACAAGCCTCGTCGAGAGCCTCGTAGAAAGCAAACTTCTCTATATTTGAGAAGAACAGCTTCTCGAAGTCTGTCGTCGGAACATCATATTCTGCATCAAGAAATGCAAACATGTTCTTGAACATTCTGCTTGCCGCACCACTTGCCGGAACGAATTTCACGACAGTATGCTCTGCCTCCTTGTATTTTTTCCATGTATCAGTATAACGCCTTACATCCTCCTCGGAGGTGGCAAGAATACCATTACCTACACTTGCAGCCGCATCCAGCTTAAGAAACGGAAAACCGGTCTTAAACTCATTCAGCTGCTTTTCAATCTTCGCCTCAGAAATACCCTTTCCGGCGATTTGCTCTAAATCTTTCTGTGAAAACATAAGTATTGTGTTTTTAAAGTTCTCTTTTTGCTAAAAGCCATGCAAATATAACTACTTTTTGCCAATAAAAAACAACTTTTATCCAAAAAAACAACCTCGCTCACAAATTAATAATTACCTTTGCATAAG
>DAIOXG010000209.1:0-5313 GCA_036758085.1 Prevotella sp.
GACGGCACCGGCGGTCGCGTTACCGTGCAGCGTCTGAAGGATTACTCTAAACTGATGGAGCTTATCCTGAAATACAACCAGCAGTTTGGCGAGCACCGCATCGATGCTATGGCGGGTTACTCTTACCAGTATTTCTGGAACGAGGGCATCAACACGGCAGCTTACGGATTCCAGTCGGACGAGTTTAAATGGTATAACCTGGCTGCAGCAAAGACTATAGAGAGTCTTACGAGCTATGCCGAGAGCAACAAGCTGATTTCATTCTACGGCAGAGCGAACTATAGCTATGCCAACCGCTATCTCTTTACTGCTACTGTGCGTCGCGACGGTTCAAGCCGCTTCGGCAAAGACAACAAATGGGGTACCTTCCCGTCGTTTGCCGCTTCATGGCGCATCACAGAGGAACCGTTCTTCAAACTTGACGCTGTATCAAACCTGAAGCTGCGTGCAAGCTGGGGTATGACCGGTAACCAGGAAATTGGTAACTACAATGCCATCTCTACTCTCGGTGCACAGTCGTGGGGATATATCTTCGGTGGCGACAAGACTACGGTGGTTCTGCCTCAGCAGTATGCCAACCCTGACCTTAAATGGGAGTCTACATCACAGACAGATATCGGTCTTGACTTCGGATTCCTTGACAACCGCATCCGTGGTAGCATCGACTGGTATTACAAAAAGACTAAAGACTTGCTGCTCACTGTAGCTGTGCCTTCTCCTTCGCTTATCACTACACAGCTCGCCAACGTTGGTGCTGTAAGAAATACGGGTATCGAGATTGAACTCGGATTCGACATCATGCGCACTAAGGACTTCTCTTGGGACGCTACGCTGAACTTTGCATCTAACAAAAATAAGCTGACGAGTCTGTCGAACAGCAAATGGTCGGGCGATGAAGTGCTGTGGGCTCCTTGCAACGGACAAGGTCTCTCCGGACAATATTCTCAGCTCATCATGGTGGGCGAACCGCTCGGCACGTTCTACGGAAAGAAATTCATCGGTCTCGACGAGAATGGAATGGAGATGTATGCCAACGACGGCAAGCCACAGATTATCGGTTGCGCACAGCCAGACTTTACTTATGGCCTCACAACCAACTTGCGCTATAAGAACTGGAGTCTGTCGCTCAACTTCCGCGGTAGCCAAGGCAACGACGTTTACAACAATACTGCAAACAACTTCATGTACCTGAACAGTCTGCCGGGACGTAACGTTCTTGCTGCTGCCGTTAATAGCGGTATCTCCGTGAACCAGGCCAAGACTTATTCATCGCAGTTTATCGAGGACGGTTCGTTCTTCCGTCTCGACAACCTGACATTGGGATATGACTTCAAGTTGCCATGCCTAAAGATTACAAACGCAAGGGCATATTTCACCGCACAGAATCTCTTCTGCATCACCGGTTACGACGGTCTTGACCCGGAGGTTAATACCGACACACAGGGTAAGGGAAGTTCTATCCTCGGTGTTGACTACCTGAGTTATCCACGCTCACGCACGTTTATCTTTGGAGTGAACGTTACATTCTAAAATACGTGGAGCTACATTACTAATATGTATAACGACAAAAATGAATTTCTATGAAAGCAACAAAGATAATGACTAAGGCGGCTATACTGCTGCTCGGCGGCATGATGGCTGTGGGATGTACTGATCTCGACGAGGAACTCTACGGACGACTGACTCCCGACAACTACTACCAGACGGAGGATCAGGCTCTGTCTTCGCTGGCGGGATGCTATGAATATATGGCTTATATGAGTCGTGCCGGTGGCGACAGCTGGCGTATCGGAGAATATGGTACTGACGAACTTTTTTGTCCGGGACGCGCCAACGGCGGATGGTATGACGAATACGTTAACCAGATTATGGAACATAAGTGCACTCCAGACAACGACCGTCTGAACGTATGCTGGAACACTTACATCTTCCCTGGCATCGGTGCCGACAATGCTGTGCTCGCAGCAATGGAGGGCTCAGCCGTTAAAGACAAGCTCACGGGTCCTATTGCCGAGGTAAGGGCTCTGCGTGCATACGAATATTTCTATGCCATGGACTATTTCGGCAACGTGCCTCTCTTCACCGACCCGCGTCCGGATGCCAACAACATGCCTAAGACTACACCAAGGGCTGAGGTCTTCAAGTTTATCGAAACGGAACTTCTTGCTGCTGCCCAGGACTTGCCTTCGGCAAAGGATGTTGACGCAAGCTACTATCCGCGACTCACTAAAGAGGCTGCCTACACTCTGTTGGCTTCTCTATATCTCAATGCTGAGGTATATACCGGAACGGCACGATGGGCTGACTGCGAAAAGATGTGCGACAACGTGATAAACAGCGGTGCCTTTGACTTGGAAAAGAAAGTTGGCGACTGCTTCCGCTCTTCTAACGAGGGCAAGACTAAGGAGGTTATCATTGCCTTCTCCGTTGACCCTTCGAAGAATGTCGATGCCAATCAGTTTATCCTCTATGCCCAGCATGCCGTAGACCAGCAGAAATACGGATTGCCGTTTGCTCCGGCTTGCGGATACTGCTTCTCCGACGAGGCTCTCTCGTGGTATGACGATGCAAACGACGAACGACTGAACTATCTGGAATACGGTCCGCAGTATTATCTCGACGGCACTCCTATAGAGAATCCCGACAAGAAGGGCGAACAGCTTGTGCTTACGGCTCTGAAATCGAAGACCGCTGCCGAGAACTGGGAAGGCTACCGCGTGTTGAAGTATCGTCCGGAGGATGCCAACTTCTCTGGTTCTAATGCCGACAACGACTACATCGCCGAGCGCTATTCAAACATCCTGCTGATGAAGGCAGAGGCTCTCTTCCGTCAGAACAAGGATTTGAATACGGCTAAAGAACTTATGAACCGCGTGCGCCAGCGCAGCAACTGTGCTCCTATCGAACTGAATCTGAAGAATCTCGAACTGGAGCGTGCCCGCGAGTTTATATGGGAGAACCAGCGCCGCAAGGACATGATCCGCTTCGGTTCGTTCTTCACCGAGAAGACGTTCTATGCCGACGGCAATACGGAACAGTGGCGTGCCATTTATCCTATTCCTCAGAAGCAGCGCAACGCCAATCCGAACCTGGAACAGAATCCGGGATATTAACAATCCTATGGTTTCAAAACGGATAATTAAATTCAAGTTTCGGATTTCGAAGATTATAAAAGCCGAAACTTGAGGAATAAAATAAGCCGGTCGTCAAGCTATTGTTGCTTGTCGACCGGCTCTTTTCTTATTCCTTTGCAGATAACTTATTAAAGTTTCAAATTTAGTTCAGTAAATTATCTGATTATCTTCTTTCCGTTCTTTATAAACACCCCATGTCCGCTTTCGCTCGTAACCTTGCAGCCCATGATGTTGTAAACTTCATTCTTGTCCTCAACATTCTTCGCTACATCTACATTCTTAATGCCAGAAACGACAAAATCCAGCAGGTTCTCGTTTTTGAAGATACATTTTCCGTTCTCGTAGCACGATTCCAAATATTGTGAAACTCCATTAGTAGGCATTGGAACAAGAGTTGCCCAGACTTCAGTTGTAGATCCTATTCCCTCTATCCAGCAGTTGCGACTGTTTTCGTCAAGTAATATTCTCTTCCGCTTGACGCCTTCAATCTCAACAGAATCATCGTCGAACACACATATAGACTCATACAACACATCACCTTTTTTCATGTCGAAATCCATAAGCAACGTTGCTGATGAATCCTCTGAATAACTGAAAGCATACACTTTATGGTTTTCCTCATAGGCAGCTGTGGTATACGAGTGATACATATTATAATCTGATGTTTCCGGATAGTCCACTCTTATCCTCTTGCAGGTTCTGTTGCCTACGATAGTATCGCCGTCTACCTTGATTTGAAAGCCATAAGCCTTCTGCTCGTTAAAGCCACAGAAGAATATGCAGTTCCATACTTTACCTTCGTTCAATACCGGAAGATAATCTCTTGCTCCAACACTCAGCGTGGCGAGCATTAACATTGTGGTAATAAAGTACTTCATAAGCGTAATTTTTTTAATGATTAATAATATTGGTCGTAATTTTTATATCTACTTACTAAAACGCTGCAAATATAGATAAAAAAAACATGTTGTTCATTATTTATAAAAAAAATACGCTTTTTGTCGAAAACAAGAGTCTACTGACGGTTTTTTCCATCACGCAAATAAAAAAACATGGACTACGACCGCCGTATAATCAATAAAAACGTCATTTGCTATGGAAGAACAAAAAATCTCTATGAATTAAGTAGGCAACCTACTTAATTCATAGAAATTTAGCTTTTTCTCTCCCGTCTCCACATTAAATAAAATCCGATTAAGGGAGAGAAGATAAACACTATAACTTGAAAATCATCTCTTTTTGAAAAGAGAAGATTTTCTGTAATTGTCATTTCAACAATCCGAGTTCTTTCAGTTTATTCTCAATCACTTCAACACCGCCATCCACATTGCTCTCGATGTTGAGAGGCATAACGGGGTCGTGGAGCGACATGCGGAGAAGCAACCAACCGTCTTCGTCGGCATTGCGACAGCTTACACGCACTCCCTCGTAGTTAGGCTCAACGAGAGTCCAACCGGGAACGGCAGCAAATTTCTCCTTCATATCCTCAAGAACCTTCTCACCGTATGCCTTGAAATCTGGTTGGGTGAGCTTAATCCTTATTTCCTTGCTCTCCTTCGGTTGCTTCAGCGTAGCGATAAGGTCTTGCAGTTGCTTTCCTTCCTTATTCAGCTTGGCGGCATCAATAATGAGTTTTGCGGCGAGATAAGCACCGTCGTCAAGGAAATAGTTTTCGCGGAGTGCAGCATGTCCGGATGTTTCGATGGCAAGCCAACATTCCTCGCCGGTATTGTTCAGACGGATGCCCTCGTTGATAACGTTCTTGTAGCCGCGGCGGAAGCGGTGGTGTTTGCCGCCACATGAAGAGATGAAGTCAGCCAGTCCGTCGGACGTAACCGAGTCGGTAACCACCGTGCTGCCCGGATGCTCCTTCAGTATAACGGCAGCGATAAGAGCGATGAGCGAGTTGCGGTTTATCGGTTCGCCCTTGTGGTCAACGATAGCCGAGCGGTCAACGTCGGTATCAAAGATAATGCCAAGGTCGGCATGACTCTTCTTCACGGCATCGCAAACCGAAGCCATTGCATCGACATTCTCCGGGTTAGGGATGTGGTTAGGGAAATGGCCGTCGGGGGCAAGGAATTGACTTCCTGTCGTGTCGGCGCCGAGCTGACAGAGAATCTTCTCGAAGAATCCTCCGTTGCCGTTTCCGGCATCCACGATGATATGCATGCCAGTG
>DAIOXG010000210.1:0-5304 GCA_036758085.1 Prevotella sp.
AACCAATAGCCACCACTGGTGGCTATTGGTTTATCAGTTGTGTACAAATTATTTTTATATCCATGCCGATATGTGTAATCTGCAGGAGACTCATATTCCGTCTAAGTTACGAGATTTATCACCTCGCAGTCTTCTTGCCACTATATTTCTTGATAGCGCTATAAGCATCGACAAGTCCGAGTTCACCGGCTCTACTCAAATCTTTTATTCCTGCATCCACCTTTTTATAATATATGTATACAAGTCCGCGATTATAATAAGCCTCAGCCAAATGAGAGTCAATTGATATCGCCTTTGTATAATCTGCTATTGCCCGAGGATAGTCTTTCTGCTGGGCATACACATTGCCACGGTTATAAAACAAATAAGCATTGTCGGCATCGAGAGTTATCGCCTTGTCGAGATCGCCGAGTACACGCAGACTCTTGAACTCTACCGCTTTACCCTGCGATTTGTCGAGGCTTTCCATCATCTGCAGACATACCGCACGCTGCCAATAGGCAAGCGACGAAAGACTGTCGGTCTGGATGTAAGCCGAAAGGTCGTTTTCTGCATCATAGTAGTTCTGCAACACACTGTATGCCACGGCGCGCTGCAACAGGATACCCTTGTCTTTCTGTAGGTTAGAAGATTTGTCAAGCTTCGTACTCAAAGCATCTATCATATCAAAATATTCCTTTGACTCACTCTCGTTCAAGCCCTTCGGATTGCAGGTTATCTGGAGTGAGGAGTTGGGAGTTGGGAGTGAAGAGTGAGATGTAGAGAGTTTTCTTTGCTGCATGGCAATCTCCTTGTTGAAATTATCTACGCTCTCATCTGATGCCACGTATGACTTGACGCCATTGGCATACTGCAAATATGAGAGCTGATACATAGGCATGAGTTCAATGTCAACCTTACGGTTCTGGACACGACCGCGATATGAATTCTCGTATTCTATGCCAACATTCTGGTTGTCGTCTACTGCAAGCTGGTCATACTTGTCGAAGTTTATCTCGCTACGCTTTCTCACACTACGCAGCTTCCGTTTGTTCCAACGCGGCTGATAGCCATTAGACTTGTCTATCTGTGCCTTCAGGATTCGGAACTCGTCTAATTCTGCCTTTCCTGTCATTCCGAGGCGACGATAGCAACGGGCACGGCTCTGCAGTCCGATCCAGAAATTAGGAAACTGACTGATAAGATTGCTGTAGTCGGCGATGGCACCACGAAGGTTACCGATGCGTTCACGAAGCAACGCTCGGTTGTATATTGCCATCACATTACCAGGCTCAAGACGGATTACGAAATCGAAATCCTCTACAGCACGGTTGTCGTCGCCAACCTGCACACGAAGCTGTCCGCGGTTGTAATGGGCAAGGAAATTGTTGGGGTCAAGCTCGATTGCCTTGTCGTAGTCGGCAAGTGCTCCACGAAGGTTATTGATATTATACCGTGCAAGAGCACGGTTTACGTAGTAGTTGGTGTTCGTAGGTTTATAATGGATTGCTTTGGTGAGCTGCTGGTCGGCATCACGCCATTTGGCATGCGACAGACTTATCATTGAGCGTACTGCCCACGCATCACCGTCGTATGGATTGAGCTCGAGTGTCTTGTCGATATATTTCTCTCCTTCTATGGTGTCTTTCTGCTGAAGACACAACTGTGCCTTCAGTGCGTATGCCTGAGAATAACCGGTCCAGCGCTTCATCATCACATCGAGGTCGGAAGATGCCTTGTCATAATCTTTATCCTCTATACGACAAAGCACACGGTTATACCAGAGACTCTTGTTGTCGGGTTCATACTCTATGGTCTTGTCGTAGTCGGCAATGGCACCCTTGAAATTGTTCTGCTTGATACGGCAGAGTCCACGCAACTCAAACAACACCGGAACATACGGGTTGAGCTTTATCGCCTCGGTACAGTCGGCTTCGGCACCTACGAAATCATCAAGCCGGAACTTTGCCTCTCCTCTACCGAACCATGGTTCATAAAGGTATGGCTTTGCCGTGATGACACGTGTGAAATACTGTATCGACAACACATAATCCTCATAATACAATGCATTCTGTCCTACCCTTATCATACGGTCGATGTTATACTGGGCATGTACAAGGGTAAAGGAAAGAAGAAAAAGAAAGGAAAGAAATAATTTTCTCATAAAAAAGCCCCCTCCTACTCCCCCAAGGGGAAGAGAACTGATAAAACAATAATATTCCTCAAAACTCAAAAAACAAAGGGGACAATTCCATCCCCCGACATAAACAAAGAGAAAAGATTATCTTTCTCCCTGTTATAAAGGCAATCACCCCTTCCCTACAAAAAAGGGGCGGGGTGAGTGTGTTTATTTTCTCGGAGCCTTAGTGCGATACGAACAGCGGAAACGTCCTTGAAGCAGTGCTTTCAACTTATTTTTGATGAGTTGCTTGCGGAGCGGCGAGATGCGGTCGATGAAGAGTTTGGTGTCCAAATGATCAAACTCATGCTGCATTACACGAGCCAAATAACCTTCAACCCACTCGTCGTGCGGCTGCAAGTCTTCATCAAGATACTGTACGTGAATGCGTGTCGGGCGTGTTACCTTCTCAGATATTCCCGGCAATGAGAGGCATCCCTCTTCAAGAGATTCCGTATTCGTATCGTCATACTCGAGGATATGCGGATTGATGAATCCTTTCTTGAAACCTTTGTATTCAGGAAAATCCTCAGACAAGACATCGAGATCGATTACTACTACGCGGATATTAAGACCAATCTGCGGAGCGGCGAGTCCAACGCCATTAGACTCTTCCATCGTCTCAAACATGTTTGCTATCAGTTCCTTCAGATTCGGATAGTCTGTAGGTATATCAACCGACTCTTTCCGCAGAACCGGCTGACCGTATGTATAAATAGGTAATATCATCTTCTTGATTCCAAATAACTTTGCAGTATTATAGTAGCGCTGATCTCATCAACCAGCGCCTTGTTCTGTCGTGCTTTCTTCCCGAGTCCACCGTCAATCATAGCCTGATGGGCAAGAACCGAAGTGTATCGCTCATCATATAGCACTATAGGAGTCTGCTGGCGTTTTTTCCATCTCGCAACAAACTCCTTTACGCGCTGCAGATTCTCACTTGGCTGTCCGTTTGGCTGCTTAGGCTCCCCTATGACTATCAGTTCCACCTGTTCTGTATGCACATAATTGTCTACATATTCATACAGACTGGCAGTTGGCACCGTGGTTAGACCATTAGCGATGATCTGCAACGGATCGGTTACGGCAAGACCTGTGCGTTTCTTTCCGTAGTCTATAGAAAGTATACGTGCCACTTTAGAAAATTAGTTATTGTAAAGTAGCCAAGCATCTGGATACTGGTTGCGGAGCTGTGTACGGCTCTGCACGGCATCACTCTTTGTATCGAACGTAGACGCAACAACACGATACATTCTTGTTGACGCATCATAAGCTACCTGTGCATCGTAACCCTTATTCTTGAGCTGTCCCTGCATTCCCTCGGCATTTGCCTGTACGGAGAATGAGCCTACAACAACGCTGAATGCTTTCAGACCGGCACCGTTTACTACCTGGTATTTTCCCTGACGAACAGGAACATTATCGCTATTGTCAACAACTGTTGTCTCTGTTGCCGGCTTCTCAACTACCGGTGTTACCACTGCAACCTCTTCTGTCGGCTGTTCTGTAGCAGTCTTATTGGCATCGGCAGCCTGTGCCTTCTCATACATTTTACGATAAGCTTTCTCAGATGAACCACAACTCGTAAAAGCTACGGCGAGGCACAAGCCTGCACATACTATAGCATATTTCTTCATTTCTATTTTTGTTTTTGTTATTAAATGTCTTTGTATAAATGTTTTGCGAAATTACATAAATTAGGTAGAATAATGGCAGAAATGCCACATAAAGTTTGTTAAATGAACAAAAAGTAATGAAGAAGTAGTAAAAAACAATGGAAAACTATTGCGGCAACAGAAAAAAAGAGTAACTTTGTGGAGAACTTATTATTAATTTAAATATCGAAGATTATGAAAACATTAGGCTACATTGGAGCATTCCTCGGAGGAGCTCTCGCTGGAACAGCACTCGGACTTTTACTTGCACCGGAAAAGGGCACAGATACAAGAGAGAAGATTACTGACGCTATCGATGATTTCTGCAAGCGCCACAAGATTAACCTTACACGTAAGGAAATGGGCGACCTCGCAGATGACATCAAAGATGCACAGGCTGACGCTGAAGAGGTATAATCTGTAATTGACAGAAGGTTTTAACAAATAGACGGAACGATATGTTTTCGAGCGACAAAAATATTAATATTATCGGCAGACTTGTTGAGATTGCCCGGCATTATCTGAAACTGCAGGGTGAATACATCAAGCTTGGTGCTATCGACAAGACGGTGAGACTGGTTACGGCTCTCATCATTGTTGCCGTATTGTCGCTGATAATCATTCTCATCTTGATTTTTCTGTCTCTTGCTGCCACCGTGGCACTGGCAAGTACCGTAGGATATGCATGGGCTTTCTGTATCGTGGGCATCTTCTATTTCCTGGCTTTCATTATATTTATTCTGTTCAAGAAACAGTTGATTGAGAAGCCGCTTGTAAAATTTCTCACTACTTTATTAATGGAGAATTAAGTTATGGCTAACAGCAACGAAAACAGAACACACTATAAGTCGCTCGACGACATAAGTCTGCGTAAGGCTGAGCTGCTCGGTAAAATCCGCAAGGATCAAGCGGAAATGGGTACGCTATGGAACGAGATGTTCAAACCGGAAAAGAAATCGAGAAAGAAAGGTATGAGCCTTCAGGGTATTATGAATACCGGTATCGGTGTTCTCGACGGGGCTCTCTTTGCATGGAAGATTTACAGAAAATTCAAAAAGTGATTTTATCTAAAAAACAGGGTATGACAATAAACGTTTTGTCATACCTTGCTTTTTTGTTTTAGTCTAAGGAATGGCGTTTCAATCTATTTCCCTTTTCCTTTTAACTTCTTCAATTTTCTTTTAGCCTCGGGAATTTCCGGACATAATTTCAAAGCTTTTTCGTAGTTGGCAATCGCAGCATCCGTCATATGCTCCCGCTCACATTCCTTGCCGAGCATAACATATTCCACAGCAAGCTGTTTCAGAAACTTTTCCTGTTTCTTTTTCTCGTCTTTCAAACGCTTATTTTCGTCACGCAACGTGTTTATTACACTCAGTTTTTTGCGGATAAAGCGTTTGGCAATAGGCTTCTCTATATCATAACGACTGTGAATTACCTTGAAAAAACTGTCAAGGAAGTTGTCGAAATCTCCTTTGTCGAAACTTACCA
>DAIOXG010000211.1:0-5273 GCA_036758085.1 Prevotella sp.
AGAGCCGAACAAGCGCTTAAAACCGAAATATATAATGTATAATTTGCCTCATTTATTTATCCGATATATATAATCTTAGTCGTTTCGTTAAAACTCCAAATATACTTATTTTTGCTTTAGATAGAATCATACCATCCGTATCTTTTTATCAACAACATTCTCCAAGTTATTCAGCTTTACCAGCATAAATGCCATACGCTCATTTCCCCAATATTTATTAGGGATGTCTTTGACATTGAACAGCATCTTCTGTAATTCGGCATCTGTTTCACTTGGCTTCCTTATTCGAATCATGAAATATGCAGACTGGCTCGGAGTGTCGGGATAACTTTCTTTTCCAAGCTTATCATTTGTCCACACATCATGTCTTGTGCGGACAATCTTGCACAGATTATCCACAAACTTTTCTCCTTTGACATATAAAAGCAGATACTTCGCCTGATTCCATGGAGAGTCAGCGACTTTATCCAAAGGTATGTTATACCAGAGTTTATCAAATGTCCATTGGCGTTTCTCTTCACTACCCGCAATTGCTACCATCACCAAATCATCAGGCAACATTCCTGCCTTTTCATCTTCGGTAACATATGCTAATGTGCGTTGTGGCTTGGCTTTCGCCACATGGGTATCAGTTGTCGAATATTTCATCAAGATGTCATTCAGATGCTCTCGCAATAATGTATCGCTGTTGGGCAGCAATGGAAATGCACCAATATTCACGCTCTCCACACTTGCGCTGTAATAACGCCTTCTGATATACTCATCGCTACCACGACCAGGAAAGAGAATGTAGCCACCGATTATCTCCTTCGAGCGGTATGGCTCATGCTCTTTGCTGTAATAGATAGAGTCACGGTAACGGTGCATCTGGTTGATGGCATCTGTAGGCGGATAGTCACCGCCAGGCATGCCTGCATTCTCGGCAATATCCTGCTGTTCAAAATCCTTGTCAAGCTTCTTGTCGTTGATAACACGATACTTCGCATCATACAAGTATGTCAGTACGATTTCTCCAGATGCTTTGCGGATGTTGAGAACAATGTCGGGACGTTGCTCTGTTGTCGCGGTGTTGATGCCCATACCATATTCGTCCTTGCCGCTTGTGCGGTTGAACGTGTGCTGATAGTGAAGCGTGACCACGTCTCCCTCATGTGCTGCAAGTTGCGCCTTGCGTTCGTCCGTGTCATTCTCCTCCGCTTTCGGATAATGATATTCCACAATATGTTCCAAAGAGGAATCGGTAAACGGGTTGAGCAGAGAACCCTTAGGTTCAGTTATCAGTTGCTCATGTGACGGTTTGTTATGGTCAATGCCCATAGCGTCAGCCACAAGTCTCTTCATCTTGATGAAGCACCACAACTCATATATTTCCCATATCTGCAAAGTGCCAATATTCGCCGCTCCATTATAAAGGTCGATACCTCGCTTCAGTTTTAGCCAGTCTTTGTAAATCTGTTGGTAGCCTAATCGGCTTTGCAGCACAAGGCTCTCCTGCTTCATTCCGTCAAAGCGACTCACAGTCTTGAAGAACGGATGTTTCGACAGCCTTCTTAGTGAGTCTTGATAGTCAGTCCACATCTGTCTGTGGCGTTCTGACAGTTCTTCTTGCGAGGAGTCGAGTATGGTCGCTATTATTGAAGAAAGCCGACGCCCGATGCTTTGGAGGGTATATTTCACGAAGCGGTTTTCCATCGTGTCGTGTGTTGAACGCACTTCGTCAAAGCCGAAGTAATGCTCTTCCAGTTTGCCTTCCTTCTCAATTTCTCCATATCGTTCCTCCATTGCAGGTGTCCAGAACTTGATTTGCTCCGCTTTTCTTGATGTGCGGAAGTTTACAATCTGCGAATGTGGATTCTGTATCACACGCTTCACGTTCTTCACATAGTTGTCCACCACGCTTTGGAATGCAGCCATCCATGTAGCATCGGTATTAATCTTGCCTCGGCTGAATTGTTGAAGCGTGATGCTAAGATAGCGATAGATTACGTTTTCGTATTCCTCGTTGACCTCACGCAGAAGCGACTTGTAATCGTTCTTGGTGTCGAGTTTTGGCGATACCACGTCAAACGTGACAAAACTTTCCTTGCGGATTCCATTCTTATGATACGAGAAGTCAAGTTTGAAAACTCCTGGCTCATTCAAGAAATCCAATTCTCCCGTAAGAGATTTCTCCTCCCGTCCGTTCAATTCCTCATCTACGAAGAAACTTTCCTCCACATCTTTGCGCACATGGCGTATTTCCGGCACGGAGTCTTTGTCCACTCCGTGAAAGAGCAGACGAACCTGATATTTGCAAGTCTCATAGACCACTGGCCACAAACCATCCCACACCTTTCCGCTTTCAAGTCTTGTTTCCTCTTCTTCGTCAGTCTTCTTTCCTGTTATCGGACTGTAAAGGCAAAGCCTGCACTCGTCTTTAGAGGTGTAACGGCAATATGACTCTGGCGCATCAATATCGGGATTGTTTCTCCTTGCATAATTGATGCGCCCCTTGAAGCGTTCCCACGAATAGCCGATGTCCAGTGTGCGGACAATCACCTCATAGTCGGGGTGTACGAACCTTAAAACCTCTGTCTGCATAAGCCTGTCCTATACGATTATGGCCAGAAGCGAGTGAACTCCTGATTGGTCAGTCGGTCAATCATTTCCTGTATTTTCTCTTTCGCTGTTTGTTGGCACTCTTTGGCAGTTCCTGTCTTTTCTTCTGTATCGTCATTCTCAGATGCGGCTTCAGCCGATGATTCTTTTATGTCTGGCGCAATATCCTTCAACCATTCCAGTCGATTGTCATACGATACGCCAGCTTTTGCCTTATATTCTCTTGATATAGCGAACATTTCCGCATCGCCTTCAACACGTGGCAAAATCTTCATCAACAGAATGTTGTTTACGGATGCAGCGATGGCTTCGTCCAAGCCCATGCCTTCATCGAGCATCACACCAACCATTATGGTCAGCTCGTTCAGCACACGATAACTGACCATGAAGGGTGTTCCCTTCAATGCCAAGTTTATTTCTTCCAGCTTTGTCGGAAGTTTCTCCATCAGTTCTTCTGCCACATCTGGATGTGCATCCAAAACCTCGTCTGCACTCACATATCTACGAGTGAACGCATTCTGCCATTTTTTCTGCTCTGATTCAGCAAGGTATTCCAAGTTTTTGCTGCCGCCAAACATATTGCGCAGATTGCCGCCATTCATCTCAATGGTCATGGCACGGTCAATCACCTTGCGGGAGAACTGGTGCGTGGTGTCATCCATATTGACAGTTCCGATGATTACAACATTGTCTGGCAGCTCAAGACCTTCAGTCGTTAAGTCCGTGCGATTGCCCACCTTTTTATCAATATCGCTTTCGGTATTCATACCGAAGAGCTTCAGATAGATGTCCCTGTCTGTCAGATTGCTGCTGAAAGGCTCTCCCGTCTGTACATTCTTGACATTAGGCATTTCCGCCAATTCACGGAAATACTGTGCGTCGATTATCGGCTCTGTCTTGACCGTCGCCATATCCACCTCGCCTGTTTCAACATTCTTCGGATGCTTGCGGGTTTCCAATATACTCAGTATCTCTGCGAAATACTGTTCCACTGGTGCCAGGTTCATCTCGTCAAGGCATACGAAGAATGGAACGTTCGGGAACATCTTTGCCTTCACCAAGAACTTCACGAACTTCGTGAACTGATAGCCTGCCTTGCCCAGTCGACTGTAATATCCTAACAGCTCCGTTGAGTCGTGCCAGTTAGGTTTCACCTCTATCATGCAGTAGTTGCCTGGGGTAGTGCCAGCCTTGTCCTGTAAACACTTGGGGCATGACTTGAAGGCAAACTCTCGCACGATGCGGCTCTTGCCTGTACCACTGATACCAGCGAGAAGGAGGAATGGCTTGGTGCGGAGAGCGGTGAGGTGTTGGCTTATATTTGTTTTGACCGTTTTATGATTCTTGCAATTTCGTAGTTTAACATTGAACAAAAAAGGCCATTTGTAGTTACGAGTAGAACATTCTATTGGTTCGGAAAATACAATATAGCCATCGTCTCTGACAAACATTTCTGCTGTAGAACTATTCATAACAAAATGCGAACCTTCGTTAACATAGAACCATCCCGCCCAAAATATCCCATTTGTATCTTTAAGTATAAATACAACTAACGGATTGTCTTTTTCATTATATGTTATGTCAGGAAAGTTGGTCGTTTCTGATTTCCACACATTTACTCTGTTGCTCTCGCTTGTCCCTACTTTTTGACTTGCGATGCAAAAAGATGTCTTTCTTCTCTGATAAATAATAATTTCTTGTTCACTATTATCTAACGACAAGCTCCGTATCTTGATTTTCCAGCGCGGTCCATTAGCTGCATCTGATGTTTTATCTCCTAAAAACGATAACATTTGTTCAGGAGACACTGCGTTTGCAGAAATATCGATGTACCCTTGTCCTCCACCACCTTCAACACCTCCTTGCCCAGAGATGTTTTTAAAGTCCGCCTGTGATAGTTTCCTGTATATCAAACTTGTAGCTTTCATACTCATACTTTTTTCTGTAAAGATAACAAATATTCTGTCAAATCCAATCCTTTGTTGCTATTATTACTTCTAAAACGTTTATACTTAATCTTACGGAGTTGGATTTTTCCATATTTAGAAAGAAAATCCATAAGTTCTGAAAGAGAAAGTAATCCGTCTTCACTGTAGCTAATAAAGATGTTGTCGCATTTTATATTCCTGATAATAGTATCAAAGGCGTTTCTTATTTTAACTTTTGAACAAAAGTCAGAATACTGATCACGCCACGGACGTAAGCCACTAACTCCAACCGCCTCAGGCTCGTCTTCACGCGCAATTGTTTCCAATATGTGATAGTTTGCTGCATATTGCCTTTTAATGTAAGGAGGGTCAATGTAACAAACATCCGCTTTCAATTCCCGAGCTATGTTTTCAGCATAACCTCTTCTTATTTCATGCCCTATAATGTTATTGTCTTCATCAAATACAAAAGGCTTAAGTTCTATATTTTCCATAGACCTTTTAACAAAATGAGACAAGAAATGTCCATACGTTCCTGCTATATTGGCAATATCATTAGTTGCCATAATAAGGTCATGAATTAGCAAAGAGTGTTCTTTTGCAGTTATCATTCCATGTAAATGCCAATCTTTAATGGTTTTTCGTATGGCATCTATCTTTTCTGCATTTTCACCTGTGAAATACATTCTTGGATTACATCCGGAATTAGGACTTCCGAAAGGAGAAAATTCCCTTGTGAAGAAACCT
>DAIOXG010000212.1:0-5262 GCA_036758085.1 Prevotella sp.
ACTTCTATAACGTCTTGCGGTTTGAAGATTATGATGATTTTACTTTGGAAAATATGCTTGACGAGATTGGTATGCTCAAGTTTTCAGCGCGTATATTCTATGTAATGCATATAAAAATGAATCTTTCAGAAGGCTATGTGCCGTTTGAAATGAAGAATGACAGGGATACAAGAAGAATATTGAATAAACTCTTTAAATCTAATGTGATATGATGAAAAAGACAGAAGATGTGAAGGAAACGGATTTAAGGTATCTACAACTCTTGTCGAAGTCCTTTCCTACGGTAGCTGACGCCAGTACAGAGATTATCAATCTGCAGGCAATTCTGAACCTTCCAAAGGGTACGGAGCATTTTCTTGCAGATATTCATGGAGCATATGAATCTTTCCAGCATGTCTTGAAGAATGCCTCAGGAAATATCAAGCGTAAGGTTAATGAACTTTTCGGCAATCAGATCCGTGAGTCTGAACTAAGAGATCTATGCACGCTTATTTATTATCCGGAGCAGAAACTGGAGAAGGTAAAGCAAGTTGAGGAAAATCTGGAAGACTGGTATCATATTACGATTCATCAGTTGGTGAAAGTATGTCGCGATGTGTCTAGTAAATATACGCGCTCGAAGGTTAGAAAATCTCTGCCTAACGACTTTTCTTATATTATTCAGGAACTTCTGCATGAACATTCCGATGATATAGATAAAGCTGGTTATGTCAATGCGGTAATAGACAGTATGATTGAAACAGACAGAGCTGATGATTTCATCATTACTATT
Organism: Prevotella sp.; assembly: GCA_036758085.1. GTDB lineage: Bacteria > Bacteroidota > Bacteroidia > Bacteroidales > Bacteroidaceae > Prevotella. The sequence goes on from DAIOXG010000212.1 coordinate 773, forward strand.
GCTAAGGTCATACAGCGTCTTGCCATAGACCAACTGCACATTCTTGGAGACATATACGACCGTGGTCCTGGTGCACACCGTATCATGGATATGCTTGAGAATTATCATAATTGGGATATTCAATGGGGCAACCATGATGTGCTATGGATGGGAGCATGTGCCGGAAATGATGCTTGTATTTGTAATGTCGTTAGGCTATCTTTGAGATATGCAAATATGACGACCCTTGAAGAGGGATATGGCATAAACCTCGTTCCTCTTGCCACTTTTGCCCTGGAGACTTACTCCGATGATCCTTGTACCGAGTTTATACCTAAATTGTCTGGAGGTAGTGGGTTTGTCGATGAGAAGACTATCCGACTTGGTGCTATGATGCATAAGGCGATAGCTATAATTCAGTTTAAGGTTGAGGCTGCCTTGTTCAATAAGCATCCTGAGTGGAAAATGCAAGACAGAATATTGTTTAACAATATTGATTATGAGGCTGGTACATGTACCATTGACGGGAAAGTATATGAAATGAAAAGCTGTAATTTTCCCACGGTTAATCCGGAAAATCCATGTGAACTGACTTCCGAGGAGAAAGATCTCCTTTCTAAACTTCACCATTCTTTTATAGTAAGTGAGAAACTCAGAAAGCATATTGACATCTTGCTTGGACATGGTTGTATGTATAATATTACAAACAATAATTTGCTTTATCATGCATCTGTGCCATTGAACGAGGATGGAACATTGAAAGAGGTTGAACTCTATTCCGGTCGCCGGTATAAGGGTAAGGAATTGATGCACCAAACCGGACTCCTTATCCGTAGTGCGTTTCAGCACGACACTAACACTGAAGAGCGTGAATATGCAAGAGATTATTTCCTTTATCTGTGGTGCGGTCCGAATTCTACTCTTTTCGACAAATCTAAGATGGCAACCTTCGAACGCTATTTCCTGGAGGATAAAGAAACGCACAAGGAGCATAAAGGCAATTACTACAAATTGCGTGACAATGAGGAGGTTTGCGATCGTATCCTTGATGCGTTTGGAGTAAAGCAGCCTAATAGGCATATTATTAACGGACATGTTCCCGTTCATGCTGCAAGTGGGGAGAATCCTATAAAGGCAAACGGACGGTTGATGGTTATTGACGGTGGATTCTCACAGGCTTACCATAAGGAGACCGGTATTGCAGGCTACACTCTTGTATATCATAGCCGAGGTTTTGTTTTGGTACAACACGAGCCTTTTACAAATGAGGAGGATGCCGTAGCTCGCGGAACGGATATTGTCAGCACTACTCAGATTGTGGAAATGTCATCCCACAGAATGCTTGTGGCTGATACGGATAAGGGCGATGAACTTCGTGGACAGATTGAATACCTTAAAAAACTTCTATACAGTTATCGTCACGGTCTTATAAAAGAATGCCGGTGATTCCACGGTAGGGTAGTGTTGTACTGACTTTGGGGTTGTTTTATCTTTGTGTTAAAATGCCACATACGTCAAATGACAAAAAAAGAGGTGTATCGAATAAGATACGCCTCTTTTCTTAATATGTTTGTTGAATTTATTTTATCAAGTCAATTGAGCGTTTGATGAATGAATTTAGTGAAGCACCTTTCAGCATTCCGTTTTGAAGCAGTGCAAGGTCAATGAGTTGATGGATAATCTTATTATCCTTTGCGTGGCTTGCAATTACCTGCTCCTTCTTTGCTCTTTCATCTTGCAACTTCTTTTCAGTATCTTGCAGGTCATCCTTCTCCTCTTTCGTTATTTCCTCAGGCTTCTTGTCCTTGCGGCTTTGGTTAAGGGCGGCAAGACGAGCTTGAAGACCCTTGATTTCGCTATCGATAGGTTTCAATTCATCACCGCATGACTTTTCACTTTCAGTAAGTACTTCGTTGACAAGAGTGTGGTCGCTGTTAAGTACCAGACTATATGAGTCTGGCATCTGAGCATAGAAGTTCATTCCGCTTTGATAGCGACTAATATCCTTCATACGTCTCATATACTCATTCTGAGTGATGAGTACTGGGGCATTTTCGGTTCCAAGCGATTGTACCTCTACATTAAACTCTATTTTGTCCAGTGTAGGAAGTTGGGTGCGGAAAGCAGCTGACAGAATGTCAGTCTTTTCTTTATCCAGCTTGTTGCTCTTGATGTCGTCCTTTACAATCAGACGCTCTACGATGTCGCTGTCAACACGAGTGAATCTTGTCTTTTCAAATTTCTGCTCGAACATGTTGATACATGGAGTATCCAGCTGACCATCGAGCAACAGTACACTATACCCTTTGACCTTTGCAGCCTCAATATAAGAGTATTGCTCTTCTTTGTTGTTGGCATACAGATATATTAACGTACCGTCTTTATCTGTCTGGTTGTCCTTTATGAGTTGTTTATATTCCTCGAAGGTGAAATATTTGCCGTCAACGTCTTTCAGAAGAGTAAAGTCTTTTGCACGGTCGTAGAAATCCTCCTGCGACAACATTCCGTAATTGATGAACAGTTTCAAGTCATCCCATTTCTCTTCATACTCCTTGCGGTTTTCTTTGAAGAGGGAGTTAAGTCTGTCGGCAACCTTCTTTGTGATGTACGTTGAAATCTTCTTCACATCGCGGTCGCTCTGCAGATAACTTCGACTTACGTTAAGAGGGATATCTGGAGAATCGATAACACCATGGAGCAGAGTAAGGAACACAGGAACGATACCTTCTACCTGGTCTGTAACGAAAACCTGATTGCAATAAAGCTGTATCTTGTTACGCTGCAAGTCGATGTTTGACTTTATCTTCGGGAAATACAGTATTCCGGTGAGATTAAACGGATAGTCTACATTCAGGTGAATCCAAAACATTGGGTCGTCCTGCATCGGATAAAGTTTCCTATAGAAATTCTTATAGTCCTCATCTTTCAATGTACTTGGAGCCTTAGTCCAAAGAGGTTCCATATCGTTTATAATATTATCCTCATCGGTGTCAACCTGTTTTCCGTCCTTCCATTCGGTCTTTTTACCGAAGGCTACAGGGACAGGAAGGAATTTGCAGTATTTGTCGAGAAGTGACTGTATGCGGTCTTTTTCAAGGAATTCCTTGCAGTCGTCATCAATATAAAGGATAATATCCGAACCACGACTGTCGCGTTCTGCATCCGTGATTTCAAACTCAGGACTTCCGTTGCAACTCCATTTTACGGCTTTTGATCCTGCCTTGTAGCTCTTGGTTATAATTTCCACTTTCTTGCTTACCATGAAAGAGCTGTAGAAGCCAAGTCCGAAATGACCTATGATAGCATTAGCAGAGTCTTTATATTTGTCGAGGAAGTCGCTAACGCCAGAGAATGCTATTTGGTTGATATATTTGTCGATCTCCTCTTCTGTCATTCCAATACCACGGTCGCTTATCGTCAATGTTCCCTTTTCTGTATCGAGTGAAACCCTAACCGTCAAGTCTCCGAGTTCATCTTTGAATACTCCGTTTTCAGCAAGTGTCTTCATCTTTTGAGTTGCATCAACAGCGTTGCTTACAATCTCACGGAGAAAAATCTCATGGTCTGAGTATAAGAATTTTTTAATCACCGGGAATATATTCTCGGTTGTTACTCCAATATTACCTTTCTGTGCCATAATATTTGTATTTTAATCATTAACTTTTCATTTACTCTCTTTTTGTATTTAGAACATACCCGAGAGTCATTGATGTCTCTTGCAAATATCATGCCAATGAAAGATTACCGCTATTTCTGTATACCCCCCCCTCCTTATGTACTTCTTAGTTAGTGAATAATAGTCTCTTTTCCTTTTCTATTGCCTCTTTAGTCCATGCTTCTGGTAGGAATGTCCAGTTTTCTTTCCGACAGAGGATATCTTGGGGATTATTCTTCAAAAAATCCATTAAATAGAAACGGATATTTTGCTTGCTCTTTGAAAGGATTCTTGATTTTAGTTCAGAATGTCTTATTCCTGCTCCTTTTGTAAGGAACTCGTTTCCTCCGTTTCCTCTATAACTATGCATGGCAACATTATAGCTGTTGGCTTCTTTAAATGGTTTCCCGTCGGACATGGAGATTATTTTTATTCTTTTTCCTTTCTCTTGTCTTACGTCTACTGTATATATGATACCTGCTGCTGTGTCGAAATTAAATACCAGGTTCTTGAAAAAAAACAACTCTTTGTTGTTGTATTTGTATGAAACTGTTTTCATTAGGCGATCATCCGGGGAATGCATCGTGTTTATCCATAAGTCATAGCTCATTTCCAGATACTTTTTTACCTCACTGCCTGTCATACGTATCATATATATGGAGTTGTCGTATTTATAAAGTTGGAAGACATCGCAAACTCTTATTTTTCCATTTCCTATTGTCTCGTCATAAGCGAGTGGGGCAGTAAAGGAGATATCTGCCTTCATAATACTGAGTTGTATACAATGAATTATATTATTGAGGACTGATATTCCAAATGAACAGTCTCTTGTCTTTAGTTCGAACGGAAAATCTGT
>DAIOXG010000213.1:0-5254 GCA_036758085.1 Prevotella sp.
AAAGAATAGTGTCGAGCGCAACCGAGAGTGCCGGGTCAAATCCCTTGAATATAGTATTGTCGAACAGTTGTGCGATAAAGATACCGTATATTACAAGTACGACATTGTTTCCCACGAGCATTGTGCTCACGAAATCGTTAGGATGTTTATAGAAAAACGACTGTAGCTTATGCGATAGTCCGTTATTCTCCTTATCCATTTCCGCAAGCATTCTGTTCGAAGATACGAAGGCAATCTCCATTCCTGAAAAGAATGCAGAAAGAATCAATGTAACTACAATTCCCAAGATAAGGGATAAGTCCACCTGTTCCATAATTATTGTATGTTTTTTTTTGCCGACGGCATCGCCGGCATACGGATTTTCTGTTTCGTTGTGTCTGGAGCAGATATAATAGAGTCGCCAGAGCTGCTAATCATATCGCCCTTTACGAACGAACCTTTAGTATTGCTGACCATATAATGCGTCATACGTTCGTCGCTACGGAAATATGCTCCCTGAAGTTCTCGATCAGGAGTGATGAGTCGTGAGAATCTGTTGCTGTAGAGCTCATGCGACATCTGGTCCCAATACAGTTCCTCGCTTGCAAAACGCAGTCCGTCGACAGTTCTCACCCTCACTCTTCCTCTCAGTTCCCATAATTTCTTCTGGTCGAAGAAATAAGCCGTATCGCATTGTATATAAGCCTGGACATGGAATTTTTCATCAAATTGTTCAAGGAACACTCCCCTGTCGAAGATCCACCTCGACGGGTTCTTTGTTTGGTTAACCTCCCATTTTTCAGTTACGATGCGGTATTTCATCACTCCCGAGTCTGATATCAGCGTGTTTACGCCATACGATGTCATCATTGACACCGAGTCTCGCGGATTGATGGCAGGAGCCGTGTGTTCCTTTTCCTGAGTACAGGAAAGGAGCGACACGATTGCGACAGATATTGATATTAAGGGATATTTCATTATTCCACTTTCCACTTCATGAACCAGCGCTCGTTGAAAGTCAGTCCGATATTAATACGAAATGTATTTTCGGTAATGAAATTCTTTGCAGAACTTCTAACCCACTGTCCAGAGATATTCAGTATAGAGCGGTTGTTATAGCTGTTTACGATAGGAATGCCGAAACCTACACTTGCGCTCAGTTCGCTCGGTCCGTCCTGTCCGTTAATCTTGTAATAAGGAGTAGCATAAGACACACCTGCCCGTATACGCAAACGCTTCAAGAAGCTGCGGCTCTGTTCATCACCGCAGTATTCGCCTCCGGCAGTCACCTTATGTCTGTCCATATAATACTGGTCGCTGAGGGCATAAGTAGGAGTGTTCCCATTATTTTCGCTATAAACAGGATAGCTGACGCTGCCCCACTTCTGGTAGTTGTAGTCCACACCAAGTTTCAGTTTGTTGTTATGATTCCACATGATACCTCCAGATATAGATGTAGGAATCTCCAGTCCGTTCTTCACGGAGTATGGAACGGTATCCGCCACAGCCGTCGACGGATTAGTCGATATAACCTTGCATTCAGGAGTAGCACCGAGTTTGTGTCCTATAGAATATGTAACTCCCAGGGTAAGTTCATCATGCTTGCCAGCCTTGAACTGATACTGCGCACCGAGGTCAATCTTGTAATTTGTTACGCTGGCAGTATAAATCTTGTTTATCGTCTTTACGTAAGCATCGCTGTATGCATTGGTAACGCTTTTCGTATAGTCTCCCCAGAGATATCCGAAGTTGGCACCAAGAGACAGTCCTTTCAGTATTTGCCAGCCGGCACCGAGATAAACCTGATGCAGTCCGCCTTCCCCATAATAAGTGTTTGAGTATATATTCGTTGCGTCTCCGGATATTTTTCCAGTATTGCTGTAGCTGTATCCCACATTAGTATAAGGTAAAATACCGAAGCTGACACCTAAATTCTTGCAAGCTCTAAAAGAAGCCACGGCATATTCGAAATCTGCATTCTTGGCATTCTTCTTCACGCCATTCTCCTTAAAGTTCGTTATCTGTCCGGAGAAGCCCACGTCAAAGATAAACGTCAGCGAGTCTACCGATGAGTAAGATGCCGGGTTAAGGAAGTTAACCTGATTGTGTTCCCTGAATCCTATTCCCAGACCATTCATTCCCCTGTTAAAACCGGCAGTCTGGTCGCTCATGACTCCTAGTCCATATTGACTATAAGGTGAGTTTGTGCCGCTTTGCGCCATTGCGCCCATACATAGCGCCATCGTAGAGAAAGCGCAAATCGCTCTTTTATTTATGTTCATTGTTGTATTCTAATATTCTGTTAAGTCCCTTGGGAACGATAAAATCGTCTGCAAAGATGGGCAATTTCTTCGAGAATTCCAAATTTAGATGCACGCCACCCGTTAAATATACAAAAAGTTGAGGATATTTAGCTAAAAAAAACTTTATATATCCCTCAATCTCGTATTTCACGCCATTAATTACTCCACTACGTATAGCCGTTTCGGTATTGTTCCCCACGTCCGGAATTTCCCCTTTCCTGTTTACGAGGGGCAGTCGTGCCGTATAGTCATTCAGTGCCTTAAACCGCATCGAAGGTCCCGGAGAAATGTTTCCGCCGAGGTATTCCCCTTTTGAATTTACAAAATCAAACGTAACACAAGTCCCGATATCAATTATCAGCAAGTCGTGTCCCGGCTGAAGCATATTAGCCCCTACCGCAGCTGCGAGCCTGTCCGTACCGAGCGTTTCTGGAGTTGCATACATATTTTTAATAGGTACGCGAATAACGCCACTACGCAGTTCCAGCATCCGGAAAGGCAACGACATAAGTGCGGTTCTGTATTCCTCGCTAATATCCGAGACGGTAGAAAAGATACCGTCGTTAAAAGGATATTTGTTGCAGAAATCTTTCAGCGAGGCGACATCATTCTTGTCGCTGCGCCTTTCGTCCACCACCTCACCGCCGTTGAATGCCACGAGCTTGATGCAAGTATTGCCTATATCTATTATTAAATTCACGCTTTATTTTAGCTTCTGATTAATTTGAGGTGCAAAATTATTGAAAAAAAACGAAACAACATAACTATAAGTGGAAAATATAAGCTATTTTTGCAACATGAAAATGATGAGAGCAATCTTTTATACTATAATAATATCGCTTTTCTTCTTGAATATCAACGATATACATGCTTCGGAGAGCAAAAATGATACTGGCGAACCGCTTGACTCAGTCGAGATAAGTCTGCTGACTTGTTCTCCCCACGACGAGATTTACAGTCTTTATGGTCATACTGCCATCAGATTCCAGGACAAGACAAAAGGTTTAGACCTTGCCGTAAACTATGGCGTATTCTCGTTCCAGAAGCCATATTTCGTATTGAGATTCGTATTCGGGTTGACAGATTACGAGATGGGCATACAGAATTTTGAGGATTTCTGTATGGAATATAAGTATTACGGAGCAAAGGTAACCGAACAGGTACTCAACCTCACTCCTGGGGAAAAGCTCGCCGTGTATGAGGCATTACAGAAGAACTCACTCCCCGAGAACCGCATATACAGATACAACTATTTCTACAACAACTGTACGACGAAGGCTCGTGATATTCTTCTTGGCAATATCCGAGGGAAAGTGGTCTTCAACAATAAAATAGACACCGGCAACTCGTTCCGTGAGCTCATACATCAATATAACGAAGCCCATCCGTGGGCACGCTTCGGCAATGATTTGCTCCTTGGAATAAAGGCTGAAGCCAAGACTACAAGAGAGGAACAGGAGTTCCTTCCAGCAAGTCTTATGCATGATTTTTCGCATGCCGTAATCTTGCGTGGCAACATCTCGCAGCCGTTGGTAAAGGAAACGCGTACTGTTGTTGATGCCGGAATACAAAACGACGGGAACAAGGGCTTCTGCCCCACTCCAACGATGTGCTTTGTAGCATTGCTCGTCGTGTCACTTGCAGTAAGCGTAATGGAGCGAAAAACGAAAAAGACTTTCTGGCTTTATGATGCCATAGTGGTATTCCTGTGCGGAATGGCAGGATTGATACTCCTTGCCATGGTATTCTCACAGCATCCTACGGTAAGTCTCAACCTACAGATACTGCTTCTCAACCCACTGTTTCTGTATGGCGCATACCGCCTGATACGCTACAGGAAGGACACGGCAAAATACAAAAAGACATGGAATATACTTGCCGCATTTGTCGTTTTAGCCTCAATATGCGCGATATTTCAGCATTTCGCCGAAGGAATGATGATTTTGGCATTATCTTTGCTATTGAGGTGGCAAGCTGCATTTTGGCAGTCTAATGATGGCAGAATGCGCAACATAGATAAAAAAGGATAAAGGAAAAAGGATAAAGCAATGAGAAATAAATACATCACAGCAACCATCCTTGCCCTGGCAACAGGCTCGGCAAACGGATTGGCACAGGACGTGAAACCTGCGCCAAGACTTGTCGTAAACATCACCATAGACCAGTTGCGTACCGACTATCTCGAATCCTTCGAGTCCCTTTATGGAAATACAGGCTTCAGAAAGTTGCTGCACGACGGACTGCTGTATACCAATACGCTATATCCTTTTACTCCCATCGACAGAGCATCGGCAATAGCAGCACAAAGCACCGGTACCTCACCTTGCTACAACGGTATAACCGCAGAGCAATGGTTTGACAAGACAACGCTGCGCTCAGTATCTTGCGTAGACGACACGGCTTTTAAGGGAATTCTAACCAATGAAGGGGCATCAGCAAAGAATGTGATGACCACTACACTTAGCGACGAACTGAAAGTTGGAACTAAGGGAAAAGCCTTCATCTACAGTATTGCCGAAAGGAAAGACGCTGCCGTCATCCCTGCCGGACATAATGCCGACGGAGCCTTTTGGGTAAACAGTAGAGAGAACCGCTGGTGTACCTCCACTTATTATTCAAAGAAAACACCTAAGTGGTTAGAAAACTATAACTTATACAACACTCCATATAAGAAAAACAGCGATATAAACGAGCAGATAACCGACCTCGCCCTGAAATGCATCTCAGCAAATTCTATGGGCAAGGACGAGGCTACCGACCTTCTCCTCATATCCTATAATGCATCACCGGCAATAAACAAGAACGGATACGAGGACTGTAAGGAAACATATCTTCAGCTCGACAAATACCTCGGTAGGATTATAACCGAAGTACAGCAGAATATCGGACTCGACAAAGTACTCTTTGTTGTCAGCGGAACCGGATATTACAATGATTTGAAGGTTTCCGACAAGAATTACCGCCTTCCCGGC
>DAIOXG010000214.1:0-5243 GCA_036758085.1 Prevotella sp.
AGTTTATATTTGTCTTTATTATGCTTGTTGCAAAGTTAATAAAAATTATCTAACGAACCGAATTAAACTCGGGAGAAACATCGCCAAAGGCTTTGATGTCGGACACGCTGTCGTCTTCGGTGAAGAACTTGACGTGCATGTGTTCGTCTATATGCGCCATTGCGACTATCTCCTCTCGTTCGTCGGACACAAGGCAGATGTCGCCCCGTACTTCGGACTGCTTGCGGAGATACTTGATTGTGGCGTCCTTGACTGCGAGGAGGTTGAGTTCTCGGGTGATTGTTTCACCTGTCATAGGGAAATGGAATGTGAATTTCTTTTTCATAGCTGTATCGTTGTTAAATTGCTTGTGGTTTGTTTTGGTTCAGTCCGATGAAGAACTTGCGCTTGTTCATATCGGCTACGAAGTAGTGGGAATTGCCGTCGAACGGAAACGTCTGCACGACGTTCTTGGCATAGACGTTGTCCTTGGCGAGTGCCCTGTTGGTGATGTCGTTGATGAACAGCCACTTTTCCCTTTCGGTGTCGAAATCACGTGATATGTCTATACGGCTGTCGAACAGGGAAAATCGGACTTCGATAAGTCCGTAGTCCTCGGTGTAGCCGGCAAATGTCTGTTCGTCGAGGATATTGTCCTTGCTTTCGATGTAGCCGTCGGGGAAAAGTCGGCTGAGAATACGTTTCTTCTCAGCCGTGTTAAGTGAACGGAATCGTGACTTGTAGATTTCTTTTCTTGTCATATTGCTATTTGTTTTGTTGTCATACATTCTTTTATCATGTTCATATTGTCGTTGACGAGGTTTACGATGCGGTCGTGGTAAATGGTGAATTTGTCGCATGCACCGTAGCACTGGACCACTTTCATCTGTTGCAGGTCTACTTCAACGGTCTCTATGCGCTTGTCGTTGATGCGAGCGGAGAGAATGAGCGAGTTCTGCTTTTCGTAGTACTTGTTGACATATACACAATGATGCATCGCTGTGCCCTCCTCGAAGAAGTCGGCTACGCTGCGGAGTACGTGGCAGGAGATTGTGCCGTCGGTTATCTCAACATCGAAGAAACGATTGCAACGGTTGATGTAGTCTGCGTTCTGCTTCTCCTTCTTCTGCATGTCTTGTATCTGTCTTGTGCGCTCGGCTTCACGTCTTCTGCGCTCGTCTTCGGACATTGAAGCTTCAACCGCCCATTGGTGGGTATGTTCGAAGTCCTCGGGGCACACGAAGTGCGGATTGTTGAGGTCGCATTTAAGGTTAACGAGCATTCGGATGAGGTCGAAGTAACGTGAGGGGTTGATGATGTCGTAGTTGTGACGGATAGCAATGCGCACAGCGTTGATGTATGCCTTTGTCGTACGTTCGTTGTATATCATGTGTTCTGCGAGTTGAGGACGTAGCTTGATTATCGTCTCGGCAAACTTGTCGCATGACAAGAAGCGATACCAACGATATAGCTTGTCTTGCTCCATATATTCGGCTGCGTATCGGTAAGCACCTTCAACGGACTTGTTGTAGAGATACGTGTAAGATACATTTACAAAATGGTCATACACGTATGTAGGGTTAGGGCGTACCTCCAACTTCGAAGCGTAGCAGAATGTATCAATGTACAGTCCGAGTGTGCGCTGACGTGCGAGAAGTATCTGCTTCTCGCCTACCTTGTTCCAGAACTGAAAGACTTCCCACGTTGTGTAAGAAACTTCCTTAGCTCTGTTGCGGTGGCGGTCGATGCGGATATATCTGAGCACCTGCCAACCTTTGTAGGCTTGATTGATAACGACATAGCAGCGGTTGTACATTTCCTCGTGCTTGCACGAGCCGTATGTATGACGGATGATGTGAGCGGTGTCACGCTTATTTATCTCGCCTAACTTGTGAGAGAGGTCAACAACCTCTCTCTCTATCTTCGTGCGTGGTTTCATATTACATTCCTCCAAATAAATCAAGTTGTAATGAGTTGTCTACTTTCTTTGCCTTTTTCGGCTGTGACTTCGGAATAAGCACAGCAGTCTTGGGCTTGGCTTCCTGTTTGGGTGCTGCTGCCACGACCTTAGCCATTGGCGTGTCTTTGGTCGGTTCAACGTCCTTTTCTTGATAGTAGTGGACTGCCATCTGTAGTACATCTTCGTCGGATATGGCTGCACAATTGCCAGCGGCTTGCTTGTGAGCCTGCTGCGTGATATACAGGAGACAATTCTTCATTGACTTCTGCTTATCCTCGTAGCGTTCACGGAAATTGGCGTCCTGCTGTGCCATTTCTCCTAACTTATTTTCAAGATATTCCTGTAGTGTCATATTGCTAAGTATTTACAATTGTTTATATTCTGCTCGTCGGACAACGAATTGCACCAATCCGTTGTGGCTGCTTCGTTTATCTGTGCGAGGTTCGCCTGTGGGTATGCTGCATGCAACACACTGTAGGCTCGCTCGCTGTAGGTATCATCCGTGAGCGGTCGGCTCATGATGGTATTGTAGAGGTGCTGATAGCTTGTCATAGTGTCTCGATTTCGTATCCGTAAAAATCGTCTGCTGACAACACTATCTGTTCGTTGTTGTACTGCTCGGCTATTATCTGCTTCGCCTCCTGTGCATCTGCTGCTTCGACCTCCACCTTTCGTGAGAGAGTCTCGACAATTACTACTGTGTACTTCATATTCGTATGTTTTTGATTAATATTTGTGGCTGCTTCGACCTTGCATCGAAGTGGAGTGGCTTGTACCACATTCAGCCTGTTGGGGTTAATCCTCCTCTTTATCGATGATATAAAAGAAATGTACATCGCATGATTTGGCAAAGAAATTAAGGCGTACATATAAATGTACATCTTTGTCTATTAGATTTTCGTTGTAACTGTCTTCTATCTCACGTGCCCATTTCTTAATACGCCTTTTCTCTTTATCGTGTATATCATCTTCGAATAACATGTGAACGTAGTTGTTGGTATACACAGCCTTAGCGATATTACCACAGATGAAACCGACGTATCTGTTTCTTCGCTCCACGTACTCGCTATTATCGAAGAGGTCGTCGAATAGAGTGTCTGAGCACAAGTCCTTCTCGTTGATAGGACAGGGAATAATGTTTGTCTTCATATTATTTATTTTAAATGTTAATAGTTCCGTTGTCGGTGTCGCTCCGAAATGGTTTCTTTTCCCCAACGGATGATTGTTTCATCGTGCGTAACAGACTGCTCTGCCGTGTATCTTGTGCAATAATGCAAGTACTTCACGCTTGATTATTTTGTTATCAATTGTGCGGAGGTGATTTTCAAGCTCTTTCTTTGTCCAAAACCTGCGTGTTAACGGTCGGCGGTCTTGATACCACTTGCAGTAGAACCACACTTTGCCGCCATACACATCGGTGAGTCCGACATAAAAGGACGTGCCGTTAATCGTTACTTCTTCTATCATGTCTTCCATTTTTAATATTATGAGACCATTCATAGAGACGTTCGAAGTGGTCTGAGCCTGTGTATGTGTCGATGTCTCCGTACTCTTCGATGTCGTTCATCAGCAAGCGCACGTCTTCTTTAATCTGTGCTCTGTTGTACTCTGCGTCTGTCGCTTTCTTTGTTGCTACTGCTGCAAGTGCTGTGCTTGCTATCAATGCTGCTACTAATAACTTGTTCATAGTCTAAAAATCTTTTGTTTTAAGTCGTTAATAATCTTGATATTGACCTCTGCGCATTCCTTTGTTTTCTTCGTTGATGTCTTTTTACGAAGCTCTCTTGTGAGGATTTCTTCGTATTCGTCCAACATCAGCCTCAGCAATGCTGCATCGGGAACGCTGAGCAATACCTTTCTTGTCTTCACCTTGACGGGTTTGGGGGCGTCAGCCCCCTTATCTTCGGATTTACTCATTTCCCCACTCGTCCCAATGTCTGCCTACATATATCCCCGACACGTAGTTGACTACCATCGAGAATATTAGTAATACTATCCATAAATCTGTTGTCATAGCTGTATGTTTTAAGGGTTAATGTTTTGTTGAATATCTACTACAACCGCTCCATCCGTTTGGGTTGCCGTTAGCTTGACAAACTATCTTGTCAAAGCAAGAATTAATGTTGCTGAAATAGAAGTGCGCATATTTGCAATCTACACAACAAATCTCTTGTGCTAATGTTATCATATCTGTAATGTTTTAAAGTTTGTGCCGTGTGCGGTCTCGCTCCGCTTGCCTTTCTGTCGGTCACGGCTGGGGGATGGTTATTGGAGGGGCATCGCCCCTCCTTATCTTCAATTAGTCTTCCTTATCTTCCCAAAGTTCGCCTACTGCTGCGTCTATTGCTTGCGGTAAGAGGTAACAGCGAATCGCAACGTCAATGCCCTCTGGGTCGTCTCTTTTCAGTGTGCCCCATTCTTCTTCTACTTCTGCGATTAGTTCGGAATTGTGGCAAATGTTCTCTTCTGCTTTCCATGTGCTAAATGTATAACTACCGCTGCCGTTGCCTGTCACTCTGTCAACCGTCCAGAGTTCATCCTGTAGTTTTTCTTTGAGTTCGTCGGCATTCTCATAGTCTGCGAAGTCCACGTTGTCGTTGATGTAGTCCTTCACATCTGCTGTCACTGCTGATAAATAATCGTACTTTTCCATAATCGTATGTTTTATTGCTATTGATGTTTGTTTCTTGATTACGATTGCAAAATTAAGGTAAAATTATAATACACGCAAGCATTAGTATAAATATTACCTTAATATTAACAATAATAAATATAATTATGCCTTAATTTTACAGTTATTAATATAAATATCAGTTTAATTGTAATAACTTTGTAGACAAACATATTAAGGTAATATTATAATGGCTTACAAACAGACAGATATAAAACTACACATCAAAGAGTATCTTTCGATGTCTTCTAAGGAGTTTGCTGCGTCAATAGGTGTTACAGAGCAGACAGCAAGTAATCTAATAAATAACAAGACTACACCAAGTATTATGACGCTGTACAAGATTGCGGAGGTGTTAGGTGTACCAGTTACAAAGATACTTGGAGAGGATGGGCAAAAGGAGCGCAGTGACTTCGCTGCCTTCGTCCGCTACAAGGGCATACACTATACTGCCGATAGCTTCGAGGAGTTCTGGACAATAGTAGAAGAGTTGTCAAGCACGCATCCAAGGCGGTAGCCAGCGGAGGGCAGGGCGTTAGCCCTTGGGAGGCGCAGCCTCCCTTATCTCCCCATTGCTCTTCAATCTCCCTTATAGACCTTATAGAGAGATAAACACCTTTCTCCTATATATTA
>DAIOXG010000215.1:0-5236 GCA_036758085.1 Prevotella sp.
TCGAGTAGATAATGACAAGAATGCAAGCATTACAGCAAACAAAGGTAACTGCTCCGCCCCCGTGAAAAATCCGATTAAGCGAGAGAAGAACAAGCTTGCTTGTTTTTCCGAGCGTGAGGATTTTATCTAATGGGGAGGCGGGGGAGGGGACGATTATAAATCCGAAACTTGAATAAATATTATCACTCAAGAGCCGGAAAATCACAAATACTATTTTGCTAAACGTCTTATTTATGCTACTTTTGCAAACATAATGAAACAATTATAATTTACAGGAATATGAAAGCTATAGTGATGGGGGCTACATCGGGCATAGGAATGGAAGTTGCAAAACTACTGGCAAAGAATGGATGGCAAGTGGGCATCGCCGGCAGAAGAGTGGACAGGCTTAAAGATCTGAAGGACGCGCAGAAGGGCATTGTCTGCTTTCAACAAATCGACATTACGACGACTGACGCTCCGGTACTTCTGATGCAACTTATCGAAGAACTCGGCGGTATGGATATGTATTTCCACAGTTCGGGCATCGGATGGCAGAACACAACACTCGACATTGAAAAGGAACTGAAAACTATGGAAACTAACGGAACAGGGTTTGTGAGGATGGTGGACACGGCATTCAACTGGTTTGCAGAGAAACACGGAACAAAGAGTCCTTCACGCATTGCCTGTATCACCTCTATCGCCGGCACAAAGGGACTGGGTGCTGCTCCGGCATATTCTGCCACAAAGCGGTTTCAGACTCATTATCTGGAATGTCTCTCTCAACAAGCCCGAATGCACCATCTGCCGATTGCAATTACAGATATCCGACCGGGATTCGTGAAGACTGATCTTATTGCCAACAGCAACTACCCTCTGCAACTTGACGCTAAGGATGTGGCAAGGAGCATCGTGAATGCCATAGAGCATGGGAAAGAAGTGAAAGTCATCGACTGGCGGTATGCTCTTCTGGTTTTCTTCTGGCGAATGATTCCACGATGGGTATGGACGAGGATGAAAATTGGATAAGACTGGAACTTTGGTCAACATCATCGTAAAACTGTTTGCGGAACTTTAAAATTTAATACACCATCGGAGGAACGTAACCAAAAGGACATAAACCATATCTATGGGCATGGATACATGATGATTGCGACCTCGCAGATACAGGCTCTTTACCCTAAAGAGGGATGGATTTTCTGGAATCACGACATCAACGGCAACACTCTTGCCGATATTGCCGCGAGGTGGGACAAAGATGCCTTGGCGCTTCATCCCGATGGCTGAAAAATGGTTGGAATGTTCGGGATTGATTCGGAAAAGATAATAAACAAGTTTATTTTGCCTTTCGCTCGATTTGCACTTTAGATAAGATAATATTTGCATTTTTTGAGTAATACGCAATCTTATTACAAGTATAATTATTATATTTGCAATAAATATATAAAAATATATGGAAGCAGATTTTATATTAAACCCTTTCGTTGTAGGCAGATACATCTCGCCACATTACTTTTGCGACAGAATAAAAGAGACTGGTTTCTTAATCAAGCAAATTGAAAACGGACGAAACGTAGCATTGATTTCCCCTCGCCGTATGGGAAAAACAGGATTAATACGCCATTGCTTTAACCAAGAAAGGCTAACCCAACGTTTCCATACTTTTTTTGTAGACATATATGCCACAACGTCTTTAGCAGAGTTCGTATACCTTTTAGGAAAGGCTATCTATGAGGAACTTAAGCCCAAAGAAAAAAAATTGACCGAACGATTCTTTAATGTCATCAAGTCTCTACGAATGGGATTTAAACTTGATGCTATATCGGGCGAACCAAGCTTCGACATCTGTCTCGGCGACATTCAATCCCCACAAGCAACACTCGATGAGATTTTTGAATATCTGGAGAGTGCAGACATGCCATGTATCGTTGCCATAGACGAATTTCAGCAAATCAGCAACTACGAGAAAAACGACGTGGAAGCTATGTTGCGCACATACATACAGCAATGCAAACAGACGATGTTTGTCTTTGCCGGCAGCAAGCGGCATTTGATGAGCAACATGTTCAACTCCCCGACAAAACCTTTCTACCAAAGCGCAATAAGCATGGGGCTTGATCCCATACCACTTGATATTTATACAGAATTTGCCACACGCCTGTTTGAAGAGCGAGAAAAGCATGTGAGTGCAGAACTTATAGCCTCTGCATACAATATGTTCAGTGGATGCACTTGGTTTGTACAAATAATGATGAACGAGCTGTTTGCCCTTACCGGGAAAGATGAGATGTGCGACATATCAAAGCTAAATACAGCAAAATCAAATATCATCACAACCCAAGAGGGAAGTTACAAGGATATCATAGCGCACCTTGCACCGAAACAAAAACTCATTCTTCAGGCAATAGCAAAGGAAGGCATAGCAAAAGGCGTCACCTCGGCAGCTTTTATCAAGAAGTATAAGCTGCCGTCAGCAAGTTCCGTACAGTCTGCAATAAAAGGACTTTTGAAAAACGACATCATCACCCAGGAAGACGATGCTTATAAAGTTTATGATTACTTTTTCTCCACATGGTTGGCTAACGATTATTAAAACAAGTGGACACTGAGAATCGGCTAAAATTGCGGAGATTTGCTGTTCTATGAGATATTGAAGAGAAATAAAAATAATGAAGTAATTGTTGTAATAATATAAAGTAAATGGAGAAGACAAGACAAAACAAGAAAACTACTGGCAAGAAAAAGGGGAAGGTATCACATATCATCAAGCCGGATAACTTAACTACCAAAGAATGGCAAGTAAAGCTCAGAAGACAAATTGCTGAACCAAGGAAACTTCAGATAAGTTGTGTTGACGATGAACTTTATCCAGGAGAATATCTTGTGGTAAACCCTTCGACAGACAACGAATACAAAGTGGTTTACCGTGGAGCCAACAGCGAATGGAATTATTGTTCATGCTGGGACTTCAAGACCTCACATCTCGGCACATGCAAACATATTGAAGCTGTAAAGAAATGGCTGGGCACAAGGAAACAACTGCATGTACACAAAGAAATTCCGCCATACACTTCTGTTTATCTGTCTTACAAAGGAGAAAGGTGCGTGAAAATACGTATCGGCTCTGACAATAAAGAGGAGTTCGAACAGCTTGCAAAGGATTATTTTGACAGCAACTGCATTTTAAAGGATACGGCTTTTAGCAAGTTCGGGACATTCTTGACCCAGGCAAAGAAAATAAACGACACATTCAGATGCTACAAAGATGCGATAGACTTTATTCTTGACAAGAGAGAAAAAGAAGTAAGGAAAAAGATTGTCGATACATACGATAACAGGAAACTCGACTCTCTGCTTAAAGTAAACCTCTACCCGTACCAGAAAGAGGGCATACGCTTCGCTGCTAAAGCAGGCAAAGCAATAATTGCCGACGAGATGGGACTGGGAAAGACAATACAGGCTATCGGTACAGCCGAACTTCTTAGGAAAGAGGGACTTATTGAATCTATCCTCATACTCTGCCCCACTTCTCTTAAATACCAATGGCGAAGCGAAATCAGGAAATTTACAAATGCCGAAGTTTACGTAATTGAAGGTTCTCACCAGAAAAGGAAAGAAGCTTACAACCGTCCTGAGCCGTATAAGATTATATCATACAACAGTGCGTGCAACGACATAAAGATTCTTGGTAAGTTGCAGGCGGACATGCTTATCATGGACGAAGTGCAGCGACTGAAAAACTGGAATACACAGATATCAATGGCTGCAAGGAAAATAGAGTCTGACTACTCTGTCATTCTGTCTGGCACTCCTCTGGAAAACAAACTTGATGAGCTGTACTCCATAGTTGAATTTGTAGACAACTTCAGGCTTGCTCCATATTACTCTTTTAAAGAAGAACACATCCTGAGCGACGAAACGGGTAAAGTGTTGGGCTATAAAGGACTCAACGAAATAGGCAAGAAACTTAGCGACATTCTCATCCGTCGACGTAAAAAGGACGTTAAGCTACAAATGCCGAAACGAGTGGACAAGAACCTCTTTGTGCCGATGACGAAAGAGCAGATGGAAATGCACTCTGAATGGCAGAATATCGTGAGACTGATTGTTCTGAAATGGCAAAAACATCATTTCCTCTCGGAAAAAGACCGCAAGAAACTGTTGCTAAATCTATCACAAATGAGAATGGTATGCGACAGCAGTTATATACTTGACCAAAAGACAAGATATGACACAAAGGTTGACGAATGTATAAATCTGATTTCTGATATTGTCTGTGAAGAGGGAGAGAAGGTTGTAGTATTCAGCCAGTGGGAACGAATGACTCGCCTTATAGCCAAAGAACTGAAAGAGAAAGGAATAGGATTCGAATATCTTTACGGTGGCGTCCCATCGGAAAAGAGAAAGGATTTGGTAGACAACTTTATGAACAATCCGGAAAGTCGCGTATTCCTTTCTACGGATGCAGGAAGTACAGGACTTAACCTTCAAGCTGCAGCCACAATCATCAACATCGATTTGCCATGGAATCCTGCGGTTCTCGAACAGCGTATCGGACGAATATACCGGTTAGGCCAACAGAATAATATTCAGGTGATTAATCTTGTGGCACCTCATTCTATCGAAGAATCTATGGTGGGGAAACTTCGCTTCAAGACATCAATGTTTGAAGGTGTACTCGACGATGGTGAGGACTCTGTATTTGTTGACGACGACAAGTTCAGCAAGATTATGGAAACTGTAAGTAGTTTTGTTTCTGACGAGAACGACAATCCGTCCTCTCAAAATGAAGATTGCTCTACAACTGAAGCTATTGTTACGTCTGACGACAAAGAAGAGGAAACAGAAAGTAAGCCGATTTATAAAGAGGGTGGCAATAAGGAAGAATCTGACGAAATTACTCAAGACGGAAACGAGAATACCCTCGATGATTCTGTTGCTGATGAGCCAAACACCAAGCCACGAAAAATTTCTCAACCTAAAGAACTTGTTGAGCAAGGCATATCATTCCTCTCAGGATTGGCAGATACGCTTAAATCACCAGAAGCGACCTCTGCCCTTGTCGACTCAATAATAGAGAAAGACGAAGAAACGGGAAAGACCTCAATAAAGATTCCAGTTGAAAGCAAGGAAACGGTAGAGAATCTGCTTAAGATGATTGGAAACTTGTTTGCAAAATAGACCATATATATTGAAGTTTCGGA
The DNA here is from genome assembly GCA_036758085.1 of Prevotella sp. Classification (GTDB taxonomy): domain Bacteria; phylum Bacteroidota; class Bacteroidia; order Bacteroidales; family Bacteroidaceae; genus Prevotella. The sequence continues at coordinate 5,187 of DAIOXG010000215.1, forward strand.
TTTAGTTATTCCCCTCCCCCGCCTCCCCTTAACAGGGGCGGAGCAGTTAC
>DAIOXG010000216.1:0-5225 GCA_036758085.1 Prevotella sp.
GAGACTCTTTGCAGTAAGCCGTGTCAATCTGATGTGGAATTTATTCAATAAATTTCTATAATTGAAAAAAAGAATTGGATATATGGATAAAATAAGATATATGAATCTATGTATTGTGGAATTCGGAAAAAAGTTTCGGTTGCCGGCAGATATGGCTTTCAATTATCTGAAACGCTATGGCGCACTTGACTTTATAGACAAATGCTACGAGGCAGAGCATCTTTTGCCATTGGAATCCACAATATCAAATCTGCAGAAGTATTGCAGAAAATATGGAGGGACAATATAATGAAACTTTACCATGGAACGAACTGTGATTTCACAGAAATAGAATTAAGTAAATGCAAGCCAAACAAGGATTTTGGTAAAGGCTTCTATCTTACTGACATTAGGAAACAAGCTCTTGATATGGCAATAAGGAGATGTGAATTCGAACTGTCTGGTACCCCCATTGTGCAGGAATATTATTTTGATGAAAATTCCCTGAATAACGGAGATTGTAAAGTTAAGATATTTAAGGGAGTATGTGTGGAATGGGCTGAATTCATACTTCAGAACAGGACATCGAAAAAGGAAGTAGTACACGGTTATGATATAGTGGTTGGACCGGTAGCAGATGACGGGGTGGTTTATCAACTAAATCTGTATATGCAGCATTTTATAACTATTGAACAACTGGTCAGAGGACTTGAATACAAAAGACTGAATAATCAATATTTTTTCGGTACAGACAAAGCAATATCCAAATTGAAGAGAATATGAAGTTAACAAAAAGTCAGAGACAGTTTATCATAAATTGTGATATAGAAAAATTGGTTTCTTTATTGCAAGAGGATTATAAGTTTTCTTTGGTAGATGCGTTTAATGTTGTTTACAATTCGAAGCTTTATAAGAAACTTGTCAATACGGATAATGGATTCTATATACAGAGTCCTTTGTATCAGTATGGATACCTTAAGGAAGAGATGGCACAATGAAATTTCTATCGTAAAGTATTCTAATCCTGATAATAATCTTTCACATTGTTGTAATAAAATTCTTTATTCAACATTCTTCATTTGTCATATAAAATATATACCTTTGTAGCATGAACAATGTAATTTCGCTGATGAATGCATTGGGAATAAAAGGGGAAGAAATAAAATAACAAGATATGGGAAAAGTACTAATCATCGGTGCCGGCGGTGTAGCCACCGTGGCAGCCGTAAAAATCGCTAAGAACTCGGATGTCTTTACCGACATCATGATTGCAAGTCGCACTAAGTCGAAATGCGACAAAATCAAGGAGTATATCGGTAACCCCGATATCAAAACGGCTCAGGTGGATGCCGACGACGTGGAGCAGCTGAAGGCTCTCTTCAACGACTATAAGCCGGAACTGTGTGTTAACCTCGCCCTGCCATATCAGGACCTCACCATCATGGAGGCTTGTCTGGCTTGCGGAGTGAACTATCTCGATACTGCCAACTATGAGCCGAAGGATGAGGCTCACTTTGAATATTCATGGCAGTGGGCATACAAAAAACGCTTTGAGGATGCCGGACTGACGGCTATCCTTGGCTGTGGCTTCGATCCGGGCGTAACGAGCATCTTCACGGCTTATGCTGCAAAGCACTACTTCGACGAAATTCAGTATCTCGACATCGTGGACTGTAACGCTGGTAACCACCACAAGGCTTTTGCCACAAACTTCAACCCGGAGATTAATATCCGCGAGATTACTCAGAAGGGTCTCTACTGGCAGGACGGCAAATGGGTGGAGACGGAACCGCTCGAGATTCACAAAACACTCAACTATCCTAACGTAGGACCGAAGGAGAGCTATCTGCTCCACCATGAGGAGATTGAGTCGCTCGTGAAGAACTATCCTACCATCAAGCGCGCACGCTTCTGGATGACCTTCGGACAGCAGTATCTCACTTACCTCGACTGCATACAGAACCTCGGCATGTCGCGCATCGACGAGATTGAATACGAGGCTCCGCTTGCCGACAATCCGGAGAAGAAGGTTAAGGTGAAGATTGTTCCGCTGCAGTTCCTCAAGGCTGTATTGCCTAACCCGCAGGACCTCGGCGAGAACTACGACGGCGAGACGAGCATCGGTTGCCGAATCCGCGGACTCAAGGATGGCAAGGAGCGCACATACTATGTTTACAACAACTGTAGCCACCATGCCGCATACTTGGAGACTGGCATGCAGGGCGTAAGCTACACCACTGGTGTGCCGGCAATGATTGGAGCCATGATGTTCTTCAAGGGACTGTGGCGCCGTCCGGGAGTGTGGAACGTGGAAGAGTTCGACCCAGATCCGTTTATGGAGCAGCTGAACAAACAGGGACTGCCGTGGCACGAGGTGTTCGACGGCGACCTCGAACTGTAATACTTCTTATAAATCTCAGGCAATGGGAGGTTATCCTCTTGCTTGAGATTTATTCTTTCAGCATATTTGTTGATAAGATTTTCGATTTTTTTTCACATCTAAAAAAATAAGCTTATGAAGAATTCTACTCTTATCGCCGCTACGGTGGCAATGTTGCTTGTTCCGGCAACGGGTATGGCTCAGTTCAGCAAGGCACAAACCATGCAAGTAAAGAAGGTGCAGATGGCACTTGAAAAAGTGTTCGGAAAGAAGGACAAAGTAAAGAAGGCTGACGAGATAGAAGCCGATTTGCAACCGGGCACGGTGAAAAGCTATAAGTACAATAACGGCAGCTACAGCTACGAGATGACCACCAACTATACTTACAACACGCTTGGCAACGTGGTAACAGAAAAACAGTGGTCGGACGAGAACGGCATGGTGCAGATTCTGGCAAACGAATACGACAACGTGGAGCCGGATTTCGTAACAAAGACCACTGCCACAATTTATGAGACACCGGCATCTACCACTCCTTATAGTGAGACGGTAGAACTGAGAAGGGACGTGACGCGCAACGACAAGGGACAGGTTACTCAGGTGGAGAACTGGACGGCAAATGATACAAATACGGGACTCGAATTGGATTCGAAGGTAACATTTGAATATGGTGCCGACGGCAAGGCTAACAAGATTTCCACTACGGAATATGACTCGGAGGAAGGAGACATGACCATTACAATGAACAATATCGTATGGGAGGAATATAATGGCGACTTGCTCTCGATATTTGGTAGCGACAATCTTGACAACATCTTTATGGAACCAGACAACCTGTTGAAGTCGGCTGACCTGGAGATGACACTGGATGACATGACCGTAATCGGTAGCGCCACGGGAACATATACCGACAACAAGAGTGAGCTGACGATGTCGTTTTATATGTTCGGTATGTCGGTAATGGACATGACGATTTCTATGGAAACTACCGACGACAATGGTAGCTTCGTAAGCAATATCACTACAAGCTCGATGGGAGAATCTGCCGATCTCGTATCTACGGAAGTGGTTTGCAACGACAAGGGTGATGTGGTGAAGAATACTTCATATTCTGGAACTGGCGATGCCCGTAAAATAGTAGAGTCTAACGAGTATGAATACTCATACAACAGCACTACAGGACTTATTGACTATACTATCGTTTCTGATTACGACACCGATACCAAGGCTTACCAGCCGTTGTACAAACTGGAATACAGCGACTATGTTGATGTTACAGGAATTAACGGCGTTGCTGCAAATACCGCTGACGGCAAGACTGCCGTATACAATATGCAAGGCATGTGTGTAGGCAATTCTCTCCACAATCAGCCGAGCGGCATGTATATCATGAAGCAGGGTGGCAAGAGCGTGAAGGTGATTAAATAACTATATATAATAGTATAATCCCCGGCAATATGTAGTTGTTCGCTTACATGTTGCCGGGGATTTTTTATGCGAGTTCTCTCTTCAAATCCCTGAACACGCTCCATGCCACGGGAACGGAGAGAAGAAATGAGCAGAGGTCGGACACGGCTTGACTCATTTCCACTCCGGCAAGACCAAGAAACTTTGGCAGGATAATTACCGCAGGGATAAAAAACAAACCGCTTCTTGCCGCTGCCACAATGTTGGCGCGGATTGGTTTGCGTGCCGTTTGCGACAGCATGTTGGTGAGGATTATCACGGCGATGAGCGGATAGGTGGCAAGCTGCCAGCGGAAAGCGGCACAGCCAACGGCGATGACATGTGGGTCATCGCGAAATTCGCTTATGATAGGGGCGGTGAAGAGAAAACCGATTATGGTGAGGACAATAAAAAACACGGTGCCTATCTTCACGCAATATATATAGCCCTCATGAATCCTGTCGTAGAGCTTCGCTCCGTAGCAGAATCCGCAGAGGGGCTGAAAGCCCTGACCCAGTCCCACGATGCCGGCATACACAAAATTGGATATGCGGGTTACGATAGACATTCCGGCAATGGCGGCATCGCCATAAGCTCCGGCGGCAATATTGAGCATTATGGTGGCAACGCTCGCCAATCCCTGTCGGGAGAGCGACGGTGTGCCCCCGGCGATAATTTCCTTTATCAGTTGCCATGAACAGCGGTAGTTGCTGAAACGGATGGCTATGTTCCCCTGATGGTGGGTCATGTTGAAGAGAATGAAGAAGCTCATCGTCTGACTTACTAACGTGGCAACGGCAGCTCCCGTAATGCCGAGGCAGAAATAGAAAATAAGGATAGGGGCAAGGACAACGTTGAGCAGTACGCCGCTCAGTATGCCGTACATGGCATAGCGGGCGTTGCCCTGAAAACGCATCTGGTTGTTTAGTGTGAACGAGCTGGTCATGAAAGGTGCGCCGCAGAGTATTATGCCGAGATAGCGCTCGGTGTAGGGCAGAATGGTCTCAGTGGAACCCAGAAACACGCAGATGTCAGAAAGAAAGAGCAGACCGACGATGGCAACGAGCAGTCCGAACGAAAAACTGTAAATCAGTCCGGTGGCCGCCATGCAGCTCGCTTTCTCCGTCTCCTTCGAACCGAGACAGCGTGAGATATAGTTGCCCGACCCATGACCGAAGAAGAAACCGATAGCCTGTATTATGGTCATTATAGAGAACGATATACCCACGGCTGCCGTGCTCTGAGTGTTTATCTTCCCCACATAATACGTGTCAACCATACCATAGATACTCGTTACGAGCATCGATATGATAGTAGGCACCGCCATACTCAGAATAACCTTGTGTACCGGTGCATGCGTCAAGAAAGTATAATTGTCCTTATAATTCATAATTTATAATTCATAATTGGGCGAATGCAC
>DAIOXG010000217.1:0-5220 GCA_036758085.1 Prevotella sp.
CTTACTCGGGACTTCCACCCGTTAGACAATGCTCATGCCGAGCATACAAAATCCCTGCACTTCCGCCCTCTATAGTTGGAAATGTAGGGATTCAGGCAAGTCTGGTTGCCGGTAATTCAATTCATTATTATTTCTTTGAGTATTTGTTCAGTTCGGTAATCGCCACACCGAAGATGCCCTTGATGAACTTGTCGGGTGTCTGCTCCTGCATGTCCTTCAAGCCCTCGATACATAGTTGTCTTTCGGCAGCGGTCATCTGCTGTCCTTTCTGCTTACAGAGGTCGAGGATGGAATTGGCAAGTCCGGTGAGCCGGGTAGTGTTGTCTACATTGCCCTCGCGGATATTGTTCAGATAGGCAGCGCGCAGATTGCCGAACTGCTGCACGGGGTCAGAAGAATCGGTTCCTTTCGTCATGTTGGTAACGTTTCCATTTTCGTCGAGCGACATCTTGTTTCCCTCGCCGTCGTCCATATCGATAGAGCCGTCGGCATTGATTATGAGATGCTGTTTGCCGGAACGTATCACCGTCTTACCGTCTTTCTGCTCTATAACATCATCGCCCGACTTAATCTTACCTCCGAAAATCTTTGTGAGTTTACCGAGAGACTTCAGCTCTTTCATGCTTTCGCCCAGCTCCTTCATGTCATCGGCAAGAGAATTGAGATCGTCCAAGTCGGCATCATCTGCTACATGTCCGTTTATCACGGTTATCTTTTCTTTCTTTGCCTTCTGTGGGTTGCGACTGTAAATTTTAACCACCGAGCCACATACCTTGTTGCCTATATATTGCCACTCCATTCCGTAGACAAAGCGATAGTCGGCATTTTCCTTGCAGTTAATCCACATGAAGAGATAGTTTTTGTCCGTATTGTCCTTTCCGTCTGCCCCTCCCACAGTCAGCCGTTTTTCCAAGTTGTCGCCATAGGCTATCAGTTTGCTGCCCTTAGTCTTATCGCCAGCTTTCTTTATAAAGATATCATAGGCATCCGACACATCCTCGTAGAAAGCCTTGTGCAGAAAATCAATTTTCTTCTCCTCCTTTTTCGGCAGCTGAAACTTGTAGGTTATGCAGTAGGCACCGCCATCATCTCTGTCCTCTACCTTGTTCCATATACCATACTTGCCGGTGTTATTCCCGAAAGTATTCACGGCATTGTCTATATTCTTCTGTGCCGTAGCCACAAGTGGCATGACAGCCATTGCCACCGCCACGAATCCTTTAAAAATTCCTTTCATAATAAAATTCCCTTCTCGCTTTATACAAACTTTCATTTAAAAATAAGATTAAATTTAATAAACCTCCTCATCTGCCACCTCTGCGATATCCACAGAATTTATCAGATTTACGGCTTTAATCATATTCAGCATATATTGCTGTTCGAGTTCCACCTTCCGGAGTTCCACCTCCGCCAGTCTGCTTGCCGTTCCGTCTATGGAGTCGGCAATAGCCGAAGTCGGCAGCTCTGCCGTCAGCACCTCCGGGGGAGCCGGTTTATAGCGGTATTTGCGTGGCATGCGGTGCACAGGAGCAGCTTCGTTCTGCTGTTCGTCTACCTCCCTAAGGGTATCAGCCGCCACTTTTATCGTATCCGTATCTGCCGTCCGTACAGCTGTCGGCATAATACTGGCAATGGATTTCCCTGTATCGTTTCCGTCGCCACCTATTATATTATATGCCACGATGAACAATACGGCAACTGATGCAGCGACATACAATATACGACGCAGATATATCGCTTTACCGCTCGTTCTGCTTTCGCCAGAATGACTGCCGCTACTGACGGTGCCGTCATCAAGGAGCGTTTCGTCAGCCATGCCGCCATCGAAATAGGCAAACATCTTGCGATAAGGCTCCAGCTCAGCCGGTACCGCTTTCTCCTGTCGGAAATAGTCGGCGAGCATCTGTTCCTCTTCTATAGAAGAAGTGCCGTTCATAAACTTATCTATCAGTTTCCTTATATCCATAATAAATATCTTTATTCAAGTCTTAGTATCCTTCAAAGTTATCTCCTTCAACAGTTTCTTTCTCGCCCTTGCCAGCAGCGTAGGTACCGATTTCTCACTAATCCCCACGATAGCAGCAATCTCTTCAGTAGATTTGCGTTCCACCTGCCGGAGATGCAACACGGCATATTCCTTTGAAGGCAGACGGTTGAGCTGCATCTTCAGCCACTTGTCGTTCTCCTGGCTTTCGAGCCTTGCGTCGGGCTGGCGGTATTGACTGTCGGATATCTTTATATCATCAACCCGTGAGCAGCGCCGTCCTCTCAGCATGTCCACCGAAAGATGTTTGGCGATAGTAACGCCAAGTGCCGTAGCCTGCTTAATGCCGGAATATCTCTCGCGTATGGTCCAAAGCTTCAGCATCGTGTCTTGAGCCACGTCCTCAGCAGAATCAGCATCAAGCCCATACCCCCTTGCAACCGAGATTACCCGGTTGCGGAGCGACGCTGCGATATTTTCAAATTCCGTTTGAACCATTCTTTCTGTTTTTATTTCGACTCTCTGTTACTGGAGCTTCTGACTTATAAACGGAAAGTAAAGGGATTTATGAACGAGCATTATATTTCTTTAACAAAAAAGACACGACACCCCTCACCTACCCTCACCACCCTTCACACTTACCCTCACCCTCGAAACACCGATAAGCAGGGGCTTCTGAGGGTATGTGTGAGGGTAAAATCGCCAAAAAACATTTTGGATTAGAGATTAGGGATTATGGATTAGAGATTGTTTGAAACTATAGCTACATTATCCTATGAATTTACTGGGCTTTCAGCCCGTTTTGGCTAAACGCCGAAACTTAAATCATGTATTATACAAAATGCCGAGGAAAATAGCATTTGATAATGTATGAACTGTTAATGAATAAAAAAAACGAAGTTTCTTGTAGCAAGAAGTACGTTGAATACGTTTTATATGTAGAAAACTTCAAAAGAATCAAACAACTAAAAATACAGAATTATGGAAGCAATCATTACAGCAGCTACAGTTCTCGCATCTTACCTTAACGTAGCAACAGCTAACCAGAGCGGTTATGTATATAACGCATCTTTCGAAGACAACAACGTGGCGCGTATCGAGGTTCTCGACAACAACGGCGGCGTTCTTACCAACAAGCTGCAACAGCGCTTCACCTACGACAGTCAGGGCAGACTTGCATCTAAGGAAACACTCCGCTGGAATGCCGAAACTGCCGAATTCCAGCCGGCAGAACTATACACATACTCTTACGACAGCTACGGATACAGCATGTCGATGAGACGCTGGGACAAGAAGTCTTCTTCTTACGCTCCATCTGGCGACATGACGGTTTACCACATGGTGGGCAACAAGGTGATGGCGGTTGACACCTACAAGCGCAACAGTCAGCATGCTCCGTTTGAACTAACTTCCGGCATCCTCGTAATGAATCCAGACAACAGTTTTGCCATGATGTAATGACACCAAAATTTGATTTTGTTACGCAATTATATAAAGGATAACCTAAATTAGAATGGAAGCAGGACGGCACTAATGTCGTTCTGCTTTTTTATGTTACTCTTCCCTGATTTTCCAATCGGCAATGGTGCGCTGCTTGCTGTCGAAGCTTATCCCCACTTTCACCAAGCGTTTGCCATTCTCTGCATGATATGGCAGCATATATCCCTTCTCGTCTATCTGTGCCAAAGCCTCATCAGCACTCTTGTCTACTTTCAGCTCAAAAACATATATCGTGTCTGGCATGTGCATCACGGCATCTGCCCTACCAACAGCACTCTTGACTTCGGTGCGGATATAGATATTGAGGAAGCTGAACATCAGATAGAAAATTGTTTGGTAATGCTTCTCGCTATGGTTCTCCAGGTCGTAAGGAATGGTTGCCATGTAAGTGCGCATGTGTTCCAGTGCCGCCTCTATGTCGTTGCGATATACAGCCTTGCAAAAGCCCAGGAGAAAAGCATCGTTGTCTGAACGGCGCGGATTGACATAGTGGGGCATCATGGAGTTAAGCAGTCCGTCGCGAACTTCCTTATTGGGTATTCCAAGGGTATACTCCTGAAACATCGGATCATACTTCTTAATGGTAAGATAACCGCTCTGATAGAGCAGTGGCAACGAATCTGTCATCTCCTCCGGCGAGAGGTCGAACGAACTGAGCACAACATCCTGACTCTCCAAGTTGGAGAGGTTGGTATTGAATTTGTCTAATTGCTTCAAGAGGAAAGTTGGTGTGCCCGAACCGAACCAATAGCAAGACAACTTCTGATTATTCAATGCCTTTATCAAACTGAACGGGTTAAACACATCCTCTGAATTTTCACTGAAATGATAACCGTCATAATAGTTTTTCAATGAATCCAGACATTCATCATAAGTCATGTGCAACGCTCTTGCCAATCCTTCTACATCTGGCTTCATCACCGTGGTCAGCTCTGTCATGCTGATGCCGCAGATTGCCGAATACTGATCGTACATGCTGATGTTGTCAAGATTGTTAAGTTCGCTGAAAATACTCAACTGCGAGAATTTCGTTATGCCCGTGATGAACGTGAACTCAAGGTATGGGTCAAGTTTCTTTAACGGACTGTAGAAGTTCTGCATTATAAGGCGCAATTCCTTCAGACTTTCCTTCTCATGCACCACGTCGAGAAGAGGCGCATCATACTCGTCGATAATGACTACCGCCTTCTGACCTGTCTGCTGATTGGCACGCTTCACTATGCCTTCCAATCGCTCGTTTGGATAGACCTCACCTTCACCCCTGCCATATTTTTCCTCGTATGGACAAAGGATGAAATCGAGATAATGCTTCAAGCTTTCGGCATCAAAGTGCTTGGCACCGCTCATGTCGAAATGGAGCACGGGGTGCTTTACCCAATCTTTTTCGTAGTCGGCAATGGCAAGACCGTCGAAGAGTTCCTTCCTGCCCTCGAAATATGCCTGCAGAGTAGAGGCAAAGAGGGATTTGCCGAACCGTCTGGGACGGCTCAAGAAGACATAACTCATCTTTTTTTTGCGAAAATCCGTTATATACTTTGTTTTGTCTACATATAGATAGTCTTTCTCACGAATCTTCTCAAAAGTCTGTATTCCAACAGGATAACAATTTACGATTTCTGCCATAGTTCCACTCGTTTTATACTTCACGCCACTAAAGTACGAAGAAAGTTTCAATCAACAAAAATTTTCTCTGACTAACTTAATTTTCATAATACTTTTCTCTTATAAATAAAAAA